>JAISQR010000160.1 GCA_031274035.1 Treponema sp.
ATAGATTATCCATTCATCGGGATTCAGGCGAATGGCTTCAGTACGATCGGAAATTGATTTTTCAAATTCTCCGTTTTCACTGTATATATCCGCACGTGCCAATAAGGCAGTCAGGAAATCGGGCTTAATACGAATAGCCGTGGTAAGGAGTTCTACGGCCTTATTATAATCGTCTTTCCTGGAATATGTGGCCGCCAACTCATAATAGGCCCGGACATAATCTGGTTTCAGTTTCAGTGCCTTTTCGAAATATTTACGGGCCTTGATTTCTGAATTGGTATCCGCATAATTCATTTTATGGATTCTTCCCAACGCCACAATGGCTTCGGCACTATCGGGCTTGAGCTCTAACGCCTTTCGTACCGATGTGTTGCTTTTATCTTTGTACCGACAGGATACACCAATTTGCAAAGCCTGTGCCTTTTTAATATACGCCTGAAACAGTTTTTCTTTATCCGGATTATCACTTGTGATGATGGCATTCGCTTCCGTAATGATTGCCTCTACATCTTCCTGGGAAAGTCTGAATACATATTCTATATCCATATCGATCTTTGGCAAATATGCTCCTTTTTTACCACGAAACAGCCATTCGGCATATCCTTTCATTGTACCATAATAACTATGACGCCTAATGTCATACCGTGTCTTTTATAAGAACTTGTCATTATGATTCCTTCAGGGTTTTTCTTATTTTGGCGCGTAATTTCTTTGGTACAAAAACCAAGGCACTCTTGTCCTGTAGTACTGCCGTAAGGCAAAGTTCTTCGGTTTGAAGTTTTTCCGGTACGTGTTTAAGAGCCTGTCCATTCTTCTTTACCGCCGCAAGACAAAGTCTTTCTGTTTTTAGTCTGTTTGGTACATGTACAAGTCCACACTGTTGTACCGCTGCAAGGTAGAATTCTTCTGTTCTCAGTTCATTTGGTACATATTCAAAGTCTCCATTATTCTTTATTGCTGTGATGCAAACTTCTTTTGTTTGCAGTCCTTCCGGTACATCATAAAGAGCATGTCCATCCTGCTTTACCGCCTCAAGGCAAAGTTCTTCTGTTTTTAGTTCGTCCGGTACATATTTAAGGGCATCGCCATATTGCTGTACCGCGGCGAGGCAGAGGTCAGGAGTTTTGTATTTCGCCGGTACATATTCAAGGGCATAGCCGTTTTTCTGTACTGCCATAAGACAGAGTTCCGGTGTTTTTAATTCGTCCGGTATATATTCAAGAGCGGATCCAGTAAACAAATCGTAATTCTGTATCGCAGCCAGGCAGAGTTCAGGGGTTTTTAGTTCGTCTGGTACATATTTAAGGGCATAGCCGTTTTTCTGTACCGCGGCGAGGCAGAGGTCAGAAGTTTTGTATTTCGTCGGTACATATTTAAGGGCGCCCACATCTTGCTTCACCGCTGCTAGATAGGTGTCAGGAATTTGAGGTTCTTCCTCTGCAAAAGTATTCCTGTCGTATTCCGCCACCACAAATTTACGTACTTTGGTTCTCCGTTTACGGCTAAAACGCTTAAGGTCATGCAGGAAGTTTATCGTATAATCAGTTATGTTTTCAATATTCTCTGTTATAGTAGCTATTCTTTCTTTGTTTCTTTTGGAAAAGTCAGTGCGATACTCACCAAAAGGTGAATAAATAGCATGCGCTTCATGAAGGGGGATATACAAGAGTTGCTGAACATCATCATCGTTTACACCGTGAAAGCCTGCCTTTTTCATAAGCGGATCTAAAATATCAATAGCAAACTCAAAAAAATCTATTTCTGAGTTTTTCAGCTTTTCGTATTTTTTCAGGATATTATTCTTAAAGAAGAGTTTTTTCAGGGTATTGAGCCGTTCTATTTCAAGCAATTTTTTTCTTCTAACTTCCAGTTCCTTGCTTAATATATTTACCAGTTGACCGGTATGGTATTTGATAATATCGGTAACAGTCATTACTGTGGGAACCCCGTCTTTTATTACTACGAGACGGGTAGAAATTGATTTTTGACATTCGGTAAAAGCAAAAAGGGATTCCACAGTTTTTTTGGCAGAGACGCCCCGGTAAAGCTCCAATACAATTCTAATTCTATCGCGCTCTGTTTCATCAGAAATATTTTGAATTTTTATTTGTCCTTTTTGGGAAGCCTTCGTGATGCTGTCAATAATACTCCATATCGTTGCTCCATAGGGGATTTCATAAATAACGATATGTTCAGGGTCGGACACTTTCAGTTTGGCTCTTACCAGAACCTCGCCATTCCCATCCTGATAACGGGAAACATCCACAAGACCGCCGGAAGGAAAATCGGGATAAAGATTAAATTCCTTTCCTGAAAGACAGGCTATTTCGGCATTAATTATCTCATCAAGGTTATGCGGAAGTATCCTGGCGGACATCTCCGTATCTGCGCTCTCAGTCCCGTTTAAAAGAATTGCCGGTATTTTTGCAGGAAAGAACGCCGGTATTTTATCTTTACCATAAATGGATTCAATGTAACACGTAAGTTCCGGATTATGAAATACTGCCCACCCAAATGAATTTGCCTCACATTCACAATAATCTGGATGAGCAGGCGGAGCATCATAATAGATTTCGCCAAAATTTCCCATCCCTTCAATGAACCATTCCTTTCGTACAAGTTCAAGCAAGGCCGATGTAATATCCGAATCAAGATATATATTGCTGTGATAGAAATATTCCATGCATCGCCGTATTACACGAGATGTTTTTCGCATAGATTCAAATTCGAAAAGAACATGAAATATAATTCGCTGAACCGGTGTAAGGCCGTCCTCAATATTGGGAATTGTACGTCGTTTAATATCGCATTCAATGTAATCAAGCCAGCCTTTTCCCATGCCATCATGACCCCCGGACTTGTTATCCATGGTTTCTTCTGTAGTGTGTTCCTTTTTATCCATAAATTTCCGCCTTATGTTTAGTATACCAGAATATAGTACCGTAAAAACTATGACATGTAGTGTCATACCAAATGAAAAAATACCCTCAAAAATGAGGAAAATACCTGTTGACACACTTTTATTTTTCATGAAAATATACGCCTTTAGGCGGTAGAATGAGGGAGAAAAAATATTTTTAGTATGACATTAGGTGTCATTTCAGCGGTGGTATTATATTTTTAGTACACAATACGTAATCAAGAGGTAATTTGATATGAAATTTACATTGAAAGGGGCTGTCTTCTTGTGACCATTCAAGGAGGCAGACGTGTCAAGAAGCTACAGGAAATTCCCCTCATCCCCGGCATACGAATATGAGCCGATAAATTGGATGCATATCCGCGTCCGGGAACGCCGGTGTGTCTACGAAGAAAAGCGCAATCCTGAATACGGGGAGGCGGTTTTTCCCCGGTATCGCGGCGTTGGGGCATACCAGTGGGGGCAGCACCACCGGCAGTATCAATCCATAAGCAAAATACGGGATACCTATTATGCGGAAATAAACCATATTCTCAATGATTTTTCGGACCTCCATCATGATAATGACTATAGAAAATCATATAAAGAAAGTTTTCTGGAAAACCTGCGCAAAATAAAGGGGATTCCCCTTCCGCCTTTTCCGAAAAACAAGTATGGACAAGAACCGAAAACCGTGTGGTTTGAATGGCTTGATTGCGGGGAAATACGGCAGATTATCAGGGAATGGGAAGGGGAACCGCTGGATGTCCTTTATTATCTCGCACACAACGGTTATATCGAAAAAGCGGTGCAAAGGCGCATAAAAGAGGTGAAAAGTATCGGAGACAGATATACCTGCGGTAAACCAAAGGGCTTTATACCCTTTGCGCCGTCCGGGGGTAATGACCGTTTGGCGCAAAAAAGAATTGAAAAGCGGAAAACAGGTATAGAACGCCGAAAGAAAGAAAAAGAGGGAAAATGCAAAGCTGAAAAGGAGGCGGAGAAACAGCAAAACGCCGTCAAATCCGTTCTCAAAAAAGACAACGAAACCAAGCAACGGGAATCACGGCGGCCGGGGCCGGAAAAGTTTACCGCCGCATTCTCTTTCATGATGAACGAAGATCAGATCAATGCTTGTCAGGACTGGCGGGCCCACACCTTTAATGAACACAGGCAGTATCCGGAATTCATTAAAACCTGTGTTTTCCCCTATCCGGTTCCTGAACCGCTTGTCTTCGCGGCAATCCTGCCGGATTATACGGTTGACGACGATGGAAAAAATCATAAATCACCGGACTATGATACCATTGCTATGAGCCGAAGATGGCTGCGGGATATTACCGGCGGGGGTTCTTTTTACCAGCAGAACAGGGAATTTTTTACCAGAGCCGAATCTCATTATTTTCTCGAAGCGAAAATCGCATACCGGGATATTTCATCGGTTATTAGCCTTTATTTTCACGCAAAATGCAGGGCCCGCGATTTTAACCCCATACTGAGCCTTATCGTTACCCGGACATTCAGCGTTAAATTTGCAAAATATCTTACCTGTACCCTGATTACCGAGTTTCTTGATTTTATTGCCCGGAACAAAGACTATCCCTTTACCGATAATGAGATGAACGATATCAGCGATTTTGTTTTATCAAAAATCGTTCACTATAACCAGCCCTTTTCATTCAGTGGCAGGACCATCGGCAGCCTTATTACCCTCGCAAATGAATGGCACATTACGCAGCAGCGCCGCACGGCGATCTCCAAAAAGGATAAATACCGGTATTGGAAAGGGCTTCCTATCCCGGATTTTATGCATGAGACAGACGAGGCCGTTTGGGAAATCAAACAGCTTTGTACCGCGGAGGATTTATTTCTCGAGGGGCAGAAGATGAAGCACTGTGTGGCTTCTTACAGTATGCAATGCGCTTGCGGGACCTGCGGTATCTTTAATGTATCCTGTATTGATAATATATCCCAAAAGACTGTAAGCTTTGCAACGGTGGAAATATCCCGTAATAAGACGATGGTCCAGGCGCGGGCAAAATGCAACAACAGTGTCGAAAAGAAGGCGATGAAGATCATTAAGCTGTGGGCGCTCAATAATCATATTAAGGCATAGGAGTAACCATGAATATCGCAATTACGGTGGGTCAAAAAGAACTTATGGACATACTGCTTAATATCGCGGTGGTTCGTCCGGTGTTTATCTGGGGTGCGCCGGGTATAGGCAAAAGCTCCCTGGTGGAACAATTTGCCTCGGAACTGGGCATCTCCTGCGTGTCCCTTTTGGGGAGCCAGCTTGCGCCGGAAGACATTATCGGCGTACCCCAGATCATAGACGGCAAAAGCGTGTTCTGCCCGCCGAGGATCATCGCGCGGGATAAACCGTACTGTCTCTTCCTGGACGAACTCAACGCGTGTTCCCCGGAGGTGCAAAAAAGTTTTTACAGCCTGATCCATGACCGCCGCATCGGGGAATATTATCTGCCCGAAGGGTCCATCGTTATCGGCGCGGGGAACCGTGCCCAGGATAACGCCATTGTTAAGCCCATGTCGTCGGCGCTGATCAACCGGATGTTCCATGTGGAGCTGGTGGCTTCCCCCCGGGACTGGCTTGAATGGGCGGGGGCTCACGGGATTCATCATCATATCCTTGAATACATCGGCCTGCGCCCGGATCACCTGTGGCGGCAGCCGCCTAAAACCGAGGAGCCTTTTTCCACGCCCCGTTCATGGCACATCCTTTCGGACGCCCTGTACAGTTTCGGCGACACTATCAATGACAGCCAGCTTGAGATTCTGGCTTCAGGCTGCCTGTCTCCCCAGCACGCCCTTCAGTTCCGGGCATTTATCAAACAGATCCGCAACCGGTATGCTCTTGCCAAGATCATCGCGGGTGAACAAAACTGGCCTTCCAAACCGGAAGACCGGGACGCCCTTTATTTTCTGGCCCAGAGTTTCCGCGGCCAGCTTATCAAGGAACTGCCGCCTGATAAAAGCAAACTGTCTTCCCATACCGCCGAACTGAGTGTACGGGCAAAGGCCATGATGCGGGATCTGGCGAATATCAGCCTTGAAATTGCCCAAATGGCCGTGGCCGCCGCCGATGACCCGAATGAAAAATCCTTATTGCCCGACTGGTTCATGGTGGAACTGGTACGGGATTTACCCCGCCTTGCCGAAAAGAAAGCGGGGAAATAGGAAGCGGGTATGGCAAAAAAACAAAAGGGAAAACCGGATGCGCCGGAAGAAAAGGATGAAAAGATACGGCACTTTAATCAGGGCGTGAGTATTTTGCGGGACCATCCGATTTTTTATCCGCTTCTCTGCCATGCGGAGATCAGCGGTAAGAAGTATGGATATAACGGTTATGCGAAGGTATACCGGAACGGTTACATTCTGTGTTCCACCGGCCAGTATGCCGAGCCAAAAGAGTGGGCGCATGTGATTGCCCACTGCCTGCTCCATCTGGGCATGGGGCATTTTGATTTGAAACGGTTTCACTTAGAACACCTTGATCCTGATGATACCCAAATAGATCAAAAATCTTCGTTACAGGTATGGAATTACGCCTGCGATCTTGTGGTGGAACGGTTTCTCGCGGATATTAAATTGGGCTCGCGCCCGCCCGACCCTTCTAAACCTGAATACCTGCCGGTTCTGCCGGGAGGAATCAATGATGAGATTCGTGTGTATGAGCGCTTGTTACGCGGCGGATCCGGCGAGGCATATTCCGGCTTTGGAACCATGAGCGGGGACATTCCCGACATGATCTTCGCCGATGAAAAAACCCTCGTCTCGCGGTATTATTCCTGGGGGCAACAACAGTTGAGCTGGACCGAAGTCTTTGCGGCGGGGCTTGCCCGGGCGGTACGGAGCGCGGTAAATACGGCAGGGGGATTAAGTCCCGACCCCCTTGACGGCGAAGAAAAAACACACTCCAGGGCGGAACGGGCAAAAAACTGGTTTATATCGAAGTATCCCCTGTTGGGGGCCGTAGCCGCCACCTTCAAAATCATTGAGGAACAAAGTATCTGCGGACGTATGGAGATTCATATCGCGGCGGTATCAGCGTATTTACGGGAAATCTACATAAACCCCGCGGCGGGATTAAGCGAAATGGAATACCGTTTTGTCATAGCCCACGAATTGCTCCATGCCGCCCTCCGTCACGATACGCGGCACCAGTGGCGGGACGCGTACCTTTGGAATATCGCCTGTGATTTTGTTATTAACCTCTGGCTTACCGAAATGGGAATCGGAGACCGGCCCCAGGGGGTCCTGTATGACGAGCGGTTTCGGGGCTTTTCCGCGGAGGCGGTCTATGACATTATCGTTACCGATTTGCGACGCTTCCGTAAACTCGCGACCCTGCGGGGTGTGGAACTCGGCGATATGTTACCTGACGGCGAAGGCGTATGGGGAAGGCAGGAAGGCGTCAGCCTTGACGAATTTTACCGGCGCAGCCTGGCGGAAGGGTTTTACTATCACCAGGAACAGGATCGGGGTTATCTTCCCGAGGGGCTTATTGAAGAAATCCGCGCCCTTTCCCATCCGCCCATTCCCTGGGACGTTGAGCTTGCCCGGTGGTTTGACGAACATTTTACCCCGCTGGAGAAAACCCGGTCTTATGCCCGCCCCTCTCGGCGGCAGTCGTCTACCCCGGACATCCCCCGGCCCCGCTGGATTCTCTCAAAGGCCGCCCTGGACGGCCGCACCTTCGGGGTTGTTCTGGATACCTCCGGTTCCATGAACAGGGCGCTTTTGGCGGCCGCCCTGGGCGCCATCGCCGGTTATGCCATTGTCCGGGATGTTTCCGGCGTGCGGGTTGTATTTTGTGACGCCGCCGCTTATGACCAGGGCTATATGAAACCCGAAGACATTGCCGGAAATGTCAAGGTAAAAGGCCGGGGCGGGACGGTGTTACAGCCCGGCATAGATATTCTTGAGCATGTTGAAGATTTTCCCAAAGACGCCCCTTTGCTTATCATTACCGACGGCTTCTGTGAAGATCGTCTAATCGTCTACGGCCGGGAACACGCATACCTCATCCCTAATGGCAGGACCCTGCCTTTCTCCCCCAGGGGTAGGGTTTTCAGGCTTCAATGAAAGGAGAACATTATGAGCATTATAGTGATTAAAAATAAAAAGGAAGCATTTGCGGCAGAGCTTGCCCGGGCTGTACGGAAAAACTTCAAACTTGCCCAAAAGGCGGTGGTTTTATCGATTCAATAGGGTTATAATCGACGATTGCTATTACAGACGATGCTATCGTATTTCGGTAAGGATATACGAAAAATTGTACAAAATACCGTGGAATTTAAGGATTAGTCAAGGAGGTTAAAATGCGATCTATTATTCCGCCTATTCACCCTGGACAAACAAAGTATTATCGCTGCTGCTCATGCGGCCATAGGTTCTCCGCTAAAATCCCGTTGTTTTCTTTGTTTCCGAGGCGATGCCCTCATTGCGGGAGCTTTAGAATTGAGGATGATCCGTTTATCAGGCATTGACTGTATTTGATATGAATTGCTGTCTATAATATTGGCCTATTATAGACAGACCAGTTTTCCTATTGTCCTTTCGACCTCCTAGTTATATACTCTTATATTAATCATTACTTTTCATATTAATGACCATCCTTACCTGCTTTAAGTCTTATTTTTGCCATTTCTTTAGCCTTTTTAATATTTTTATTTTTTACCGAAAATTCGCTAAATACCTGTTCAATATTCCCCTTCCTTATTTCAATTTCCTGGTCACTTAAAAACTTATCCGGTATTAATTTTTCCTTCTCCCATACAACATGCTTTTTCAGTTTTCCCTTGTTATTTTTATACCTTATTTTGTTATTTTTTTCCGCCAATTTCATAATCTTCATAAAATTAGGATTTTCTTTCCCATGTATAAGTAAACATCCAAGAATATAATTATTGCAAATTACCGCTAAATATTCCAGGTATCTATTAACGATATTCTTATACGTTCCTTTGAAGTTATCCCAATGAAGCCATGCTGAATTAGAGCTATATAATTTTATTTCACATCTCCTCTTGTCATTATTTTTTAATATTTCTTCCTTTCGCATTTTATTATTATCTTTGATCAATTTTTGAGCCCTTAAATAGGTAATAAATAATGATTTTTCATGTTCCGCAACATCAGGGCTATAATACGTTTCCGTCAGCTCATTATTTTTTTTATCATAATATCTATATAAACCCCCCATCTCTTTTGCCTCTTTGATGC
>JAISQR010000227.1 GCA_031274035.1 Treponema sp.
GAATTCTTCCGCCATATTGAAACTTTCCCCTCCTGACATAACGCCCTCCCATATTATAGCTTTGGGGATATTATATCATACTTTTCGGAAAACCGGAAAATTTATGGGTCAAGTTTAGCCTAGGGGGTGGGGTGTCTGTCACCATATACGTTCACTTTTCACGCATTTCGTGTTTTTCGCGGTTAAAAGTAAAACCGCCGGCTTGATACTTATATCGAAAAAGGTAACAATAAAAACAAGGTTTCAATTGTTTTTAGATAGAGGAGTTTGTTGCGCTTCCCGGAATACAAATACAGGAGTCTATATGAGTAATGCGGTTAAAGATGCTTCCCTTATTGTGGAGCATCAATTTTTAAAAAAGTACGACACGGATAGTTCCCGGCCGGTGGAGATCGGCGCGGTGTACTACCGGCGTTCCAACCCCCCTGAATACGACTGGGAGCGAGATTACGCGGTTGCACGGGAAGACGGGCACACCATGTTCCGCCATTGGTTTACCTGGAACGCGGTTCATATTGCCCCGGACACCTTTGACTGGGCTCCCTACGATAGGCACTTGGAGCTGGCGGCAAAGAACGGTATCAAGACCATTATAGCCGAGCATGTCTACGAGGCGCCCGACTGGCTCTATCATAAATACCCTCACGCACGGCTGGAACTGGCAAACGGCAGTACCCATTCAAGCGCTATGGGCCATTCCAACGCGTTGGGACATACACGGATGTGCCTGGATAATGAGGAGGTTCTTGCGGAGGCACAGAAATTCCTTACCGGGCTTGCCCGTCATTACCGCGATAATCCCGGTCTCTACGGGTACGATATATGGAACGAATGTTCCCTCTACAATGCCAAGTCCCTGTGCTACTGCCCCGCGACGCGGCGTTCTTTCCGTGCCTGGCTTCGAGAAAAATACGATGACGATCTGAATAAACTCCGCAATGCCTGGCGGCGTTACAGTATCACAAACTGGGATGAAATTGAGATGCCGCGGTATATTCAGCCCTATCCTGATACTATTGACATGGTTAATTTTCAGAATGATACCGCTATCAAGTGGATGAAGATGCGGCAGGATACCATACGCAAGGCGGACAAAAGGAACTTCATCGTTGCGCATGGAAACGCAAAAACCTTCTGCGATATTCCCGCCTGCGGCGATGATTACCGCGCGGGAGAATTCTGCGATATTTACGGTTATACCTTCTGGTACGGAAATGCCTGCCATACCATGCTGGGCAGCGACATGATCCGTATTGCCGCGGCCGGTAAGGAATTCTGGCGCGCGGAGGCTATAGGCAACTCCGACTGGATGGACCGCGGCGGTTATACCGAGCCTATTCTGAAACAGGAGGAGATGGCGGACCCTGAAAATATACGCCTTGATGCCATGTACTCCCTTGCCGCGGGTTCCCGCGGTTTTATCAACCCCCGCTGGCGCGCCCTCCAAGACGGCTCCCTGTTCGACGGCTACGGATGGTATAACCTTGACGGCAGCCGAAGCGCGCGTTCGCAAGAGATAAAAAAGCTCTCGCTCTGGGCAAACGATCCCAAGGTTCTTCCGCTCTGGAAAGCCCAGCCCCTGCGGGGAGAGATCGGCCTTCTACTGCTGGAGGATGCCGAGATATTCTGCTATTCATTCTACGATTCTACCTCTTACTATTCCCTTGCCTATCAGGGCGCTTATGAAGCCTTCCTGGATGCCGGCATACAGGCTGATCCTATCAGGCTTAATCATATTGATGATTACAGGATTCTCTACCTGCCTTTCCCTGTTTCATTAAGCGACGCCGCGGTGGAAAAACTTAGCCTTTGGACGGAGCGGGGCGGGGCGCTTATTGCGGAGGGCTGTCTGGGTTACTTCAGCGCCCACGGCCATGCCTATGAGCATCAGCCTTCCCGCGGCCTGGATACCTTGATAGGCGCAAAGCAGGATACGGTTTCCTTCGGCCCTGATATGTGGCACGGCCTTGAATTTGCCTCCGCCCGCGGGCTCTGCGGCGGCGGCATTTACCGCCAGACATACCTGCCCACAACAGGGAAAGTAACGGCCTGGTACAAGGACGGCAAGGCGGCGGTCGTTGAAAACAGATATGGTAAAGGGAAGGTTCTTACCATAGGCAGTATGGCCGGTTACGGCTATAAACTTGCGGGAAAGATCGAGTATCTGCGCTTCTTTGCGTCCGTACTCCCCTTTGCGGGAACCCGGCCTCTGGTACGCAGTGATTACAATAGCGGCCTTATCTCCAGGGTTTGGGCCAACAGGGAGGAATGCTTCCTCTGGTGCGTCAACCCCAGAGCCTATGCTCAGGATGCGGCGCTGGAACTGAATGATCGGCTGCTTGAGGCGTCCTCGGCGGAGGCTTTCCGGGGCGGAGAGGCCCAACTAGACGGAAGGTATCTCAGCTTCCATGTGCCGTCAAAGGACGCGGTTGTGTATCGTTTAAAATGAACTGCCGCGTATAGCTCGCATATGTCGAACCTGAGGAGTTTGTTTAGGTTAATATCTATGGTATAAGATTGTACTATCCACAGGAGGGGTAGTACAGATGAAAGGAAAGACCTATAAGGTGCATTTAACTGCCGATGAGAAAAAGCTGCAGAATCCGGTCACACTTGAACACCAAATCTGGAACACTTGAACACGAATCCGAAATTACTTGAACACGAATCCGGCGGGACTTGAACGCCCGTCCGGAAACATTTGAACATCCGTCCGGAACACTTGAACACGAATCCGACGGGATTTGAACGCCCGTCCGGAGACATTTGAACACGAATCCGGCGCATTTGAACGGCATGCCCTCTTTATTCCACAATGCTCTTAACAC
>JAISQR010000246.1 GCA_031274035.1 Treponema sp.
TTCATCCGCTTCCGGAGTTTGGAGGGTAAGAATTTCCCGGAATAAGGACAGGCCGCGTGCTGCTTAGCCAAGCCTGTCCCGACAATTCAATAGGCGGCTAAACCTGTAGAGGCCCCTATTCTGCACGTCAGGACGCGGGTTCGATTCCCGCCACCTCCAAACAAATGACCTCCCGCCCCAGAGGGCGGGGGGTCAAACCCACTGCCGGAGGCGTCATGAGGGATGTAATTTTATGATCAGCGATAAAATTGTTTCTTGGCACACTTCATATTCGATTAGTATCCCCCTTATCGATACCCAGCACAAGGAATTGATTAACTTAACCAACAAGCTCTATCAAAGCTGTATGGAAGGAAGGGACAAATCAAGGGATGTCTTTATGGAAGTGCTCCGGGGTGCGGTGGATTATGTGGGATACCATTTTGGCACCGAGGAAAAGGTAATGGAAAGGGTATCCTATCCCGGTTACGGAGCCCATAAAAAAGAGCATACCAATTTTGTTAAAGAGGTGCTGAAAACAGCGGATGATCTTTCCAAAGGGATTAATCCCAACCCCCTGGGCTTTGTTTATTACCTTAGAGACTGGGTACTAACCCACATTGCCGTTTCGGACACCCTCTTGGGGCAGTATCTTGTAAAACTACGGCAGCAGGGGCATCTGCAAAACATTACCCTTAGGGTTAAACAGGTGGCGGATCGTTTTATCATAGGGTAAAAATTCGCGACAACACTTTTGTCTATTTCACAGGGACAAATCCTCAAAACCATAGGGACGGCGGGGGGCCGCCGTCCCTATGGTTTTGAGGATTTGTTTAATTCCGCCGCCGCCAGAAGAAAAAGCAGGTCCGAAAGGCGGTTAAACCAGGCTAAAACCGCGCCGGAATCCGCCGGGCCGGACAAAGCGCCGGAAACAAGGGCGATGCGCCGTTCCGCCCGGCGGCAAACGGTCCGGGCAATGTTCAGCTTTGCCGCCGCCTGAGTTTTCCAGGCATGTATAAAACCCGACGGGGGGCGCCGCCCTTCCAGTTCCGCAATCCAGCCCTCAAGGCGCGTTATATCCGGAGCCGGAGCTTCCCCTGGGTGCTCTTTTTCCCGCGTTGTTTCCCCTACGGCGGGCAGCCGGGCGATGGCCGGCATAAGCACCCCGGAGAGTTCTTCCCTGAGGGCGGCGAGTATTTTGCCGGTTTCGGAGGAAGGGCCCGCCAAAAGGGCGTCGGCGAGGAAGGCGTCAAGTTCATCCGCCGTTCCCAAAGCTTCTATGCGGGGATCCGTTTTCGACACCCCGCTGCTGCCGGGCAGGGTTGTCTCCCCCCGGTCCCCTGTTTTGGTACTAATACCCATGATTTTGGCTTTACTGTATCACATTCCCCAAGAAAATGATATAAAATCAATGAAGGAAGGGTGCTTTGGGATGGGAGGAGCGGTGTCAAGAACGAACCGGATAATATTGGACGCCTATATGGACACCATGGATGCCCTGGGCGCCTACCTGGGCGAGGCTTTTGAGATAGTTCTCCACGAACTGGAAGATCTGGACCATTCGATTGTTAAAATTGTAAACGGATTCCATTCCGGCCGCGTCCTGGGGGGACCCATTACCGATTTAGCCCTGTCTATGCTGGAACAGATCAACAAAAAAGGCTCCCAGCGCTTTATGACCTATTATTCCCGCAGTAAATACGGCAAACCGGTAAAATCAACTACCATGGCTATCTTTGGAGAACATCAGAAGGCTATCGGCCTTCTCTGTATCAATATGTATCTGGACAGCCCCCTTACCTCCCTGTTAAAGGATTTTTCCATAGAGGATTCCAATAAATATGTACCTGAAAATTTTATTACCCAATCGGACGAGCTGATAATCCGCGCCCTGGAAAAGACCAAGGAAGAAGTCAGTGCCGATAACAACATCTTATCTTCCCAGATGAACAAGGAAATTATTACCCTTCTTTTTCACCAGGGTATCTTCAAACTGAAGGATGCGGTCAGGATCATCTCTGAGGATCTGGGAATATCAAAAAGTACCGTGTATATGCACCTCAAAACCCTGCAAAAAACCAAAATTTGACCCCAAAATGACTTTTTTATAAAAAAAATACTTTTTTTTGTTGACTGGAAAAAATTACAGTGATACAATTGAAATAATTACAACATATCAGGGAGGTATTTAAAGTGAAAAAAATACAAACCAGCAAGGCTCCCGCGGCCATAGGTCCCTATTCCCAGGCCGTGGCAAGCGGGAATTTGCTCTTTACCTCGGGTCAGATACCCCTTTGTCCCGCGTCCGCCGAGATTGTCGGTTCAAACATTAGGGAACAGACCGAACAGGTTATTAAAAATCTCAAGGCGGTACTGGAAGCGGGAGGATCGGATCTTACCCGGGTGGTAAAGACCGTTTGTTTTCTGGCGGATATGCAGGATTTTGCCGCTTTTAACGAGGTGTATGCACAATATTTTACCGGGAATCCCGCCCGGTCTACGGTAGCGGTACGTCAACTTCCCCGGAATGCTTTAGTCGAGATCGAAGCCGTTGCAGAGAACGGCTGATAAAAACAAGGAGGAAAGAACCATGTACGATTTTACTTCCGTTGTAGAAAGGGATGGTATGGGTTCCGCCAAATGGAAAGAGATGCATGAGAAAAATCCTCATGTTCCCAAAGGTATTGTTCCTTTTTCCGTGGCGGACATGGAATTCAGGATGGCGCCGGAAATAATCAGCGGCCTTGGGGAATATCTGAAAGATCTGGTCATGGGATATACCTTCCCGACAGATGCCTACTATGACGCAGTCTGCGGCTGGATGAAAAAGCGGCATCGTTGGGACATTCAACGTGAATGGATTGTCCTTTCGGACGGGGTAGTTTCCGCTTTTTTTAATGCCGTAAAGTCGGTAAGCGAACCGGGGGAAGGGATTATCATAATGCCCCCTGTTTATTATCCGTTTTTTATGGCCATGGAAAGGAACAAACGCAGGATAGTAAGCAATAACCTGGTAATTGATAACGGCCGGTATGTCGTGGATTACGACGATCTGGAGGCAAAGGCCCGGGACCCCCGCAACAAGGCGCTCCTTTTTTGCAGTCCCCATAATCCCGTTGGAAGAGTGTGGGAAAGGGATGAATTGGAAAAGATAGGCAAAATATGCCTAGAAAACAACGTGGTGGTTATCAGCGATGAAATACACTCCGATTTGATTATGCCCGGATTTTCCCATCAGGTATTTGCGCAGTTAAACGATGATTTTGCCCAAAACACCATAACCTGTACCGCCCCCAGTAAAACATTTAACCTTGCGGGAATGGCCACCTCAAACACGATCATTCAAAACAAAAAACTTAAAGAGGCCTATGTTGAAACCTTAATGCAAAATATAGGGGTTTCCATGCTGAATATTTTCGGCTATAAAACCTGCGAAATTGCCTATACCCAGTGTGAAAATTGGCTGCATGAACTGTTGATCGTGTTGAATCAAAACAGGAAAACCGTAGAGAACTTTATTAAGGAAAGAATCCCTCAAATAAAGGTATTTAATCTTGAGGGAACGTATCTTCAATGGTGGGATTGCCGCGGTCTTGGCATGGATTATAAAGCCCTTGAACGGCTCCTTATAGAAGACGCATTCCTGTTTCTTGATGAAGGGCACATATTCGGAGAAAACGGCAAAGGGTTTGAACGTATCAATCTGGCCGCTCCGGAAAAAACATTGAAAGACGGGTTGGAGCGGTTTGCTGCTGCCCTGAAAAAGAAAAACATTATCTAACAAACGGAGGAGACGATTATGGCTGAACAGACAGTTTCAACAAAAGAACTCAAACGGGTTCTCGGCTTTGGCGATCTCATGGGAATCGCCATCGGACAAATTATCGGAGCGGGGATCATGTCGCTCATGGGGATCGGGATCGGTTTGACCGGACGATCCGTTACCCTGGCGTTTCTTATTGCCGCGGTATTTGCAATATTAAGCATTATCCCGATAATTATTACATCGGGGACGCTTCGGCTTAGAGGCGGGCTTTATACGGTAACGGGCCTTTTGGCGGGGAAACGATTTGCGGGGATATATATCATCCTGTTTATAATTTCCAACGTTGCCATTGCCCTGTATGCGCTGTCCTTTGCCAATTATTTTCTTGATCTTCTTATGCCCGGAGGGAACGGAAAAATTGTCGCAATCCTTTGCATCACGGTATTTTATGTCCTTAATTTTTTCGGTATTGATAAAATGGCGAAGGTACAGAATGTGATCGTTATTGTAATGTGTGTTTCCCTTGCGTTGCTGGCGGCATTCGGCATTGGAAAGGTATCCCCCGATTTTCTCCGGGAAGATTTTTTTACCGGAGGTATGAACGGGCTTTTCAGCGCCTCAGCACTGCTTATTTTTGCCTGCGGCGGGGCTTTTGTTATTGTTCATGAGAGCGGCGAGGCAAAGAATCCAACCCGTGATATTCCTCTGGCCTGTATTGTTTCTACCCTTACGGTAGCGGTATTGTATGGGTTTCTGGCTATAGTTGCATCCGGCGTACTGCCCGTATCGGAAGTTGCCTATCAATCGCTTTCCAATGTGGCAAAAACGGTACTGCCCACGCCTGTGTACTATTTCTTTATGGTCGGCGGGGCAATGTTCGCGCTTATGACTACCCTGAACGCCCAATTGGGTTGGAGTACAAAGCCCATACTTCAAGCCTGTGTTGACGGATGGTTTCCCCGAAAACTCGCTTATCTGCATCCCAGGTACAAAACACCGGTGATACTGCTTACGATTTTCTATTTCATCGGCATTCTTCCTATTATCGTAGGATTTAACATGGGCGCCATAGCGGCTATATCAAACATTGTGGTACAGGTTGCCTTTGTTATCATTAATATTGCCTTGTTCAGGCTTCCCAAAGTTGCCCCGGAGGAATGGAAGGTTTCAAAATACAAAGTGTCTTCCGGCATGCTGCAGTTTTTGATTGTAATATCCGTTCTGGGCGCGGGAATACCGGTGTACCTTTTGGCCAAGGATCTTACCCCGGCGCTGTTAATCGGCAATATTGTGGTCCTTGGTATAGGTATCCTCTACTCAATATTGAGGTATAATACCGGACAGGTGAAGATGGAAATAAGCTACGAAGCAAACTAACAAAACAGCTTTGTGCTGGAGGGAAACGGTTTCCACCGTTTCCCTTTTTTTAAAAAAATGATATACTTTTATTATGCGGAACAGGTTAACCGATGAACTGGCGGTATGCGGCTTAAACACCGTTAAAGCTTTGGGGGAGCTCCATCCGGAAAGAATAAACCGGCTTTTTTTG
>JAISQR010000251.1 GCA_031274035.1 Treponema sp.
ATCAGGACCCTGCTCCTCACCTTCTTTTACCGGTACATGACCGAGCTTATTGAGCACGGCCACGTTTATTTGGCTATGCCCCCCCTCTACAGGATCAGCTACGAGAAGAAGACATTCTATGCCTACGACGACCCCGAGAAGGACCGTATCCTCGCCGATTCAGGCCGGGACCCGGAAAAAATTGCCATTCAGCGTTACAAGGGCTTGGGCGAAATGAACCCCGACCAGCTCTGGAACACCACCATGGACCCCACCCAGCGGAGCATCGTGCAGATACACTTGGATGACGCGGTGGAGGCGGAACGGATATTCACCACCCTAATGGGCGAAGTCGTCGCTCCCCGCCGGGCGTTCATTGAGGAGAACGCGCTTTTGGTGTCAAACCTGGATGTCTGAATGGCAATAGAGGTAGCTAAAAAGGTTTCGAATTTCTCGGAGAAATAGTCAGCTTCTAAAAAAGGTTATAGCGTAACTATCATCCCATCATAGGCGGGGACTATATTATGGGGGGAAAGGACTTCGGCGAGTTCCCGGTGGCTGCCATGACCGTTGTGCGAAAAGTGGGTGGAGAAAAATTGGGTTTTTTCATCTCCCACTCCCGCGGCGAGGAGGCGTTTTTTCAGGGTTATGTTCTCGCCGTGACCCATGTGTCCGGTACTGCCTTTTTCAAGGCCGCAGGTACAATCCATGCTGACAGCGCTTAAGGTGCGCGTCTTAAGGGCCTTGGATAAATCCTCTTCCAGTTCTTCTTCGGGAAGGCCCGAATCGTTTATCTGTAGAAAGCTTTTGTCTCTTTCCTGAATCATATAAAAAAGGCAATTCTCCGTAGGATCATGTTTTGCGTTAAAGGCGGTGATAGAAAGTTCGCCGCTTTTTATCACGCTACCCCGGCCAATTTCGTGGATCTCTAGGAAGTCCTGATCTTGGGAGTGGAATTCAAATTCTACGCCCTTGCGGATAACTTGGCAGGATTTTTTATTTGCGTATACGTCAAGCGGCGCCGCATTGGGAATACAGGCGTACCATTTACTGCGGAAACACAGATCAGCCCAATTTAAATGATCCGTGTGGGAGTGGGTAATGCAAAGGGTATCTAGCATGGACAGATCCAAATTGTAGAGCCGCTTGTGCAGCATGATGTCCATGCTAATATCAAGCAAAAGATGCCGGTTCACCAAGAAACCGCAGCGGGAACGAATATCCCTACCTCCGGCCTTTTCGGCATTTAGGCAGGTTTCGCAGCGGCAAAACAGTGCCGGGATGCCCTCGGCGGCGGCGGTACCCAGAAAAAGGATTTCCATGACCTGAACCTTACTCCTTAACCGCGCCGCCGCTTAATCCGCTTATAATATGCTTTTGCATAAAAATATAAAAAATGATAATCGGAATACAAGATATAAAAAGACTGGCGAAAACCATACTGTAGTCAATGTAATACTTCGACTTAAAGTTGTACTGGAAGAGCACCAATGTCCATTCCTTTGGCCTTGTGTTCAGCATCAAAAGGGGAAGGGTGAAATCATTCCAGAACCAGAGGCCGTTGCTTATCATAATGGTAGCGGTCATGGGTGCAAGCTGGGGTAATACAATGCGCCAATAAGTTTGGAAGGGCGATGCGCCGTCAATATAAGCCGCTTCTTCTATAGATGCGGACAGGGACGAAATATAACCCACGTAGAGAAAAACGCCTTCACAAATGGAGCCGGCGTAATACACAATCACAAGTCCCAGTTTGTTCATCATTCCCATCATGCTGGTTAACTTGATGAGGGGCATCATCTTTACCTGGAAGGGAACAAAAATGCCTATCAGCAGGAAGTAGTAAAGGTAACGGTAAAAACGTGATTTCCCCATCATGCGGGCAATTGGATAAGAAGTCATGGGGAGAATAAGAAATCCCCCCAGAAGTCCTATTACGGTAATCCAGATGGAATTGTAGAAATAGCGGAAAAAGCCCTGCTTTTTGATGATGGCGATGAAATTATCCAGAAAAAGCGAAGAAGGAGGCGCAAAAAAGTTTGTGATTATCTGGGCGTTGTTCTTAAACGCACTGACGGTGACAAAATAACAGGGAAAAAGAATAAGTAAAATTCCGGCCCCTAATACCATTCCTGTCGTTAGTTTGTATACTGGTGATTCTTTCATTGTGTTTTCCTATTAGTACACCCGCTTTTTATTCGACCATGAGATCTGAATAAAAGAGATGCCGCAGATAAGGACGGCCATCATGATAGATTCAGCAATGGCACTGCTGAATTTCCGCTCTACAAAACCATGATTGTAAATAAGCAGGGCAAGGCTTTCGGTGCTTCCCCCCGGCCCTCCGTTGGTCATGGCCATAACATATTCAAATACCATAAGGCCCGATTTTAGTGTTAATACCAATACAATGCTGATAATGGGTATAAGGAATGGGATGGTAATCTGCCTGAAACATTGCATTTTGTTGGCCCCGTCTATCATGGCAGCTTCCATAAGATCTTCGGGAATAACCTGAAGACCCGCCAGGAACAGCACTGTTGGAATTGCCAAGCCCTGCCAGAAATGGACAACCAGGAGCCCCCAAAACGCGGTGTTTTTTCGTGAAAGTACGTTTAAGCCTAATGCGCCTATCTGAAAAAATTCGCCTATGGCCGGAAGTGCCCTAGCGTAGAGCTGGTCAAACACAAGCCCCACGGTTAGTGAACTCAGCACCGCTGGGAGAAAATAAATTGCCCTGACATATTTCCGCATGGGAAATTTACGGTTCAAAAGCAACGCCAAACAGAGGCTTACGGCGGTTATCACTATAATTAGGCATATAGCATACCTGATGGTAAAACTCAGGGAGCCCAAAAAACGAGGATTTTTAAATCCGTTGATGTAATTATCCAATCCGACAAATTTATACCTTCGGGCCACTCCATTATAATTGGTAAAACTATAATAGATGCCCCAAAGGATTGGAACAATAAAGAACATCACATAAAGCAGCGTTCCGGGCAGAACCATGAGTCCATAGGTTATCTGCTGGTAAAGCCGGTATTCACCGCTGGAACTTTTTTTCCCCGTCATTCCGGACCCCCTTATTTTGAAATCAGCTAGTTGCTGGTGTAAACCGTTTTGATCAGCTTATCACTTTCGGCGATAAAGGCGTCAATGTCCTTTGTCATCAGCATATTCTGAACCGCGGGAACCCAGGCGGGCCTGAGTCCGGGATTCCAGAAATTGAGTACTGTAAGGAACGTGTTCTTCTTTGAGATCTGTTCCATAACGGTATTTAATTCAGGCGTATCCTGCTTGACGCTGGTAATTATGCAGGGGCCGCCTTCGAAATTGGCAAAATCTTGGGCAATGTCGGGGGAAGTAAGGAAGTCAATAAATTTGAGAGCCCCTTGAGTTTTTGCATCGCTCATATCCGCAGCTATACTGTAGGCAATATCAATGTTAATAGGCATTTTGCTCGGTCTGCCCTTGATGGGGCAGGGGTAGGGGATGAGTTCCAGGTTTACACCGGGGAAATTCTTGACATCGGCCATGAGCCATGTGCCCGAGGTATACATGGCGGCCTTCTGGGCGAAGAAGTCGGTTCTTGCTTGGGAATCATCAGTACCAAGGGTGTCCACCTGTCCGTATTTACGGACTTCAAGCATGTCTTCCGCCAGAGCGCGGGCTTCGGGTTCTCTGGTAAAGGAAGTTTCACCGCGGGCGATTCTTTCTATAACCGTGGTAACGTCGGGATTGGTAATACCAATCATGCGTTCAAATTCCTGGGCAGGGTTTTTGTCCTTAAAAACAAAGGGCTGTACCCCGTTGGCTTTCAGGACTTCACAAACCGCAATCAATTCATCATGGGTAGTGGGAGGGGCGAGGTTATAGCGGCTGAAGATGTCTTTATTAATCCAGAGGCCGTAGAAACTTATGGTAGTGGGCATGGCATAGCTCTTGCCTTTGTAGTTGCTCATTTCCACATATTCAGGCATGGCCCGTTTGAGGAATTCCTGACCTGTCAGATCCAGGAACAACCCCTCTTCCATCATATCCTTGTAGGGCGGTTCAGCGGGCCACAGATGGACAATGTCGGGTACATCGCCGGTGGAGACCCTGGCAAACAGGGCGGTTTCGGAATCGGGCGGTGAGATTACTTCAATCTCAATACCGGAGTTCTGCTCCGCAAATTTTTTGACCAGTTCTTCGAAGTATATGGGGAGTTGTTCCTTCTGGTTGTAAAAAGTCAACTTGACTGGTCCGCCTGAGGTTTCTTTCTTCTCCGAACATCCTGTCAGAAGAGCCGCCAATATGAGTATTGGCACATACAAACATACAAATTTCTTCATGGTAACCTTCCCTTAACAAACAATGATTTTTCAGACAATGTCCTACTTATTACCGATCATAATACGGGTATATTACAAAGTCAAGAAGATTTTTTAACGAAATATTCTGAATTTTTAAGGTAATATGAAGATTTTTCAGGAAGATTCCTTGACTTTGCCGCCAAAATCGGATATTTATATAGTAATATAATATTACTATCATGGAGGTAAGGGTGGTTATTGGCGGCGCAAACCAGTCATGTCTTAGAGCTTGTAACCAGCGGTCTGTTCTGAGGGCCATATTGGAGTACGGTCCGGTTTCCAAAGCCCATCTGTCCCGGCTTTTGGGAATAAGCAAGCCCGCCATGGCGGATAATGTGTCCCGGCTCATTTCTGCGGGTATTCTGTGCGAAATGGGCGAAGATCCCTCCCTAGGCCGAGGGGGGCGCAGGTCGGTTCTCTTGGATATTAACAGAAATTACCGCTATATCATTACCATTGATTTTAGCTATTTGAGTTCCCGCTTTGATCTATATAACATTTGCGGGGAGCCTGTCAGTTCTTTTACGGTAAAACAAACGCCGAGTCAGGAATTTGACCGCTGGGTTTCTATGTGTGACAATGCGGTAGAAACCCTGCTCCATGCCCAGAACTTGGACAGCGAAGCCATTACGGCTATCGGCATTTCTTCTCCGGGGATCATCAGCAATGATTTAAGCGAGATAATCATTGTTCCTGCTTTTGGCGAATTTGATCCCCGCATTTTGCGCGATAGGTTGGCGAAAAAATATGGCTGCCCTGTCTATATAAAGAACAGCACCAATGCAGCCGCCCTAGGAGAATACACCGAAGGCGCGGGGCAGGGCAGCGTCAGTCTGCTGTACCTAAGCTGCGGCCAGGGATTGGGCGCGGGCATTGTTTTTGAGGGGCGCATTTACGAAGGCAGCAGCATGGCCGCTGGAGAAATCGCCAACTTCATCACTCCTGAAACTGCTGGTTTGGGCGAAAGCTTGGAAAAACGCATCTGTATCGGTGGTCTCATCAAACGCTTTCTTGCCACAAAATCTGCCCCGGTTTCCTCCGATCATAAAGCCGGGAATGAAAGTATCTTTGAGGAAATGCTGAATCTCTGGCAGTCAGGCGATCCCTTCCTTATCGCCGAGCTAAAGGACATTGCCGTTCAATTAAGCTTTCTGGTGACCAATATGGTGATGATGCTGAACTGCGACCGCGTGGTGTTCGGTGGTGAGTACCATGTTTTTGCAAAAGACATACTGCCCCCTATCCGGGAGATGATAGAGACCCACTGCATCATGGGTGCAAAACTGGAGCTTTCCCGGCTTAAGGAAAGGGCCGCCAGCGTTGGTATGGCAGCGCTTTGCCGGGAAGCCTGTTTTGACCGTCTTTGTAAAACCAGGGAAGGGCGCTAAACAAGGGTTATGAAAAATTTGAGGTCCCGCCCTTACCATGCAGGATTTTTAATTACTCCGGAAAAACAGCTCTCCCTTTTCTGCCTGCTCTGGTTTTGTTATTTTGCCGCAAACCTTGGGCGTTTGAGTTATATCGCTGCCATGATCGAAATAATCAGTCGTCAAGGTTTTTCCGCCGCGGAAGCAGGATTGGTAGGGACGGGATTTTTTGTCTGTTACGGGGCGGGTCAGATTGTATCAGGGTATATAGGCGACCGCCTTCCTCCCTCCAGGGTGGTGTTCGCCGGACTCTTTTGTACGGCTTTGGCGAATTTGACCATGGGCTTTATGCACACAAGCAAAATGATGCTGGTGATTTGGTGTTTTAACGGTGTTTTTCAGTCGGTTTTATGGCCCCCTATTTTGCGCATCATTGTCGAGTATTACCCCGAGAGATGGCGGAACAAGGCCTGCGTTAATATTTCTACTACTTACCCTGCCGCTACTTTGTTCGCCTATGCGGCCTGCGCAGGGATACTACTGCTATTTTCCTGGCGGGTGGTCTTTTTTAGTTTTTCTCTTTTGATTTTTACTTCAGCGGCGTTATGGGCCGTGGTCTTTAAGAAGATGGAACGCTGCCGTACTGTTCCTTATTCGGAAGCGGAGGAAGCAATGGACACGGCTCATCCAGCGTTAAGCAAAAATCCGGGAAAGCTTCCCTTTGCGGCCCTTGCCCTTATCTGCGGGGCCCTTACCGCACAGGGCGCGTTGCGCGATGGCCTTATGACCTGGGTACCTTCTTATATGGCTGGATCGTTTAACCTGCAAAGCAGTGCGGCCATACTTTCTGCCGGAGCGCTTCCTGTTATCAACCTGGCGGGAATTTACACATGCCAGTTTTTGTTCCGATTTATCAAGGATGAGGTACGCACTTCCTTCTACCTGTTCTGCGTGTCAACCCTGTCGGTTTTGGCGCTTAAATTTTTCGGCCCTTCCCATTTGGTTATAGCCCTTTCAGCCTTCGCCGTAATCAGCGCCTGCATGATGGGCGTCAACATGATGCTGGTGAGTTTTGTACCCACACATTTTTCGCGCCTTGGAATGGTTTCATTTTTATCCGGCCTTACCAATTCCATGGTTTACCTGGGCTCAAGCCTTTCAACATACAGTATAGGCGCTGTAGCCGATGCCTTTGGCTGGAATGTCCTGCTTCTTGTTCTTGCGGCCTTGGCCCTGTTAAGCGCGTTACTGTGCCTCGCGGCGTCTCCCTCCTGGTTGGCTTTTGTCAAGCGGCAGGGGTAGCTATAGCGTCAAACCTGGATGTCTGAGCGCTTAGGCGGCGGTTCCTGGAACATACGGACCTGATACGCCGGCGCCGTAAGGTCTATGCCCGCGGCCTTGAACCCGTCCTGCAAGTTCTGGTATAGCTCGGAGTAAATGGCGGGTATCCGGTTCACTTCTTTGGTGTATGCGTTGATCTGGTATTTAGCGTA
>JAISQR010000281.1 GCA_031274035.1 Treponema sp.
CCCAATTATTTTATATCGTGCCCAAAAGGATATGAAATATGTTACCCAATGAACAAAATGATTTATTGTATCTTTTGAATATTTTAGAATATATTGGGAAAATATGGAAATATACCGAAGAAGCAAAAGACGCGGAAGCATTATATGAACTTAATGAGCAACTAAATTTAAACGCGTCATTAACATTATTGGCAAATATTGGTGAAAATGTATCAAAAATAAGTGATATATTAAAAGAGGAATATTCAAACATAGGATGGCAGCAAATAAAAGATTTTAGAAATAGAATTGTCCATGATTATATTGGAATAGATTTAGTTATTGCCTATGAAATTATTAAAAAGGATTTAAAGAAATTAAAACCGAACATAGAGAAAATAATAAAAACAAAAGCCGAGAATAAAATATTTGATATAGAAGAATTAAAAATAAGCAAAGAAAGTAAATATTACAAGAATATAGACTTTGAAAAAATAATGTAAAAAAATGGGTATGCCGCATAACAGGACCGTTTATGCTGATTGCCGCTATCGCAGCAATCAGAACGCCGGCAGGCGGCGCGGGCTACGGTTTTGCCAGGTCATTCCGCTGCGCTCCATTCCCACGCAAAACCTCCGCCGCATCTTGTCGGCCCTGCGGGAACGCAGAGGCGGCTGAGGGCCAGGCACAGCGGCCTTGAATCTTTGGATATGACCAAGATCGAGACCCGCTCCCGCCCAGTTCGGAAGATGTAATGGAAGCGGCTATATTCGTCATGTTTCAAAACCCGTAAGGGGGTGATCCGGGGTGACGAAGGGCTCCCTCCTGCTTCTTTTTCTTATCCCTCCCTCCTTATCCCTGCGCGAAAAGCCCTTGACTTTTTATCCGCCTTGCTTTACCATTTTCTCACTGAAAGGAGGTTGCCGTGTTGCGTCAGGTTATTACCCCGTCCCGCCGGATAGGGAAGGTTTCGTCGGCTCAAAACGCATACCCCCCCCCCCCCCCGTGTCCCGTCAACCGGCAAAACAATAGCTTTTTCACCGGCGCTGTATTGCCGTAACTTTCCTCACCGCAGGCTGGGGGATAGTTCTGCCCCTTTGCTTATGCGCGGGGCAGGGGCTCCACAAGATTCGCCCACAGGAATCATTACGGCAAGGGCCGTGAAAATACGGGTATGCAGTACGTGCATGGTTGCGTACAGGGAGGTTATGTGCAATGCGTCCTAAAATTTTTGTAACATAGAGGATTTCCCAAAACTGAAGTTTTGGGAAATCCTCTATGTTATTGCATTAAGGAGTAAGAACATGAAGAAAAATTTTTCTTTTGTGTTAATTGGCATTATGCTGGTTATCGGTTTGGTTCTGACAGGGTGCGCCAAGAGCACATATCATCTAAAATGGGGAGCGGCTTCGATTTCCTATTCAGTGGTTCAATCAACCATTACAAGCGAAGGCTGGACTGTTGCAGATAGCGGCACTAATTGGGTATTAGTAACCGGTGATACTGCAAATTCTGTATATGAATATTGCGTGGACAATGTTCGGTGGCTTGACAGTGGTGATTTTGACGGTTTATTTGAAGAGTGCTTAAACTTTTCAAAAGACGGTGTTTCGGCACCGCAGGATCTTATAACGGCTGCAAATAAAATCAGACGCCGTGCTCCAGTGACAGGCATTTTTAATGGAGGCAGGGTTGCGGTAATGTTTTATATAACAAAAAACTGAAAGATGGCGGGTTACCGCCCGCCTTTTATGCGCGGGGCAGGCTCGCAAGATTCGCCCACAGGAATCATTACGGCAAAGGCCGTGAAGATACGGGTATGCAGTACGTGCATGGTTGCGTACAGGGAGGTTATGTGCAATACGTCCTGAAATATTAAGCTGATGCAAAACAAACAAGACGGCGGGAAAGACCGCAAAGGAGTATTTTATGAAAAGGAAAAGTGTAGGTTTAGTGAACTTGTTCGTGCTGTTTGGTTTGATTTTTCTTAATTATGGATGTATTTCATTCATACCGTCTTCCCGGCCAGTTTCCCAAGCCACTGATACCCAAATGGTTGAAAATCTTATTGGCGTTTGGGAAGGAAGTTATGTTGCCAATCAAGGCGAAACTGGATTAACCTTGACGGTTACAAAAGAAAACGGGGTTTTACAGGCTGTTTTCAGGTTTTACAATCTTCCCGGCAGGACCAATTCTGCCAGCGGAAGCTATTACATGAATATTACCTATCAACGCGGGAAGTACACATTCAGGGGGTATGAATGGATAGAGCAGCCAAGCGGTTATGTGTTTTTGAACCTGGAGGGAGCGGTTGATTCGGCAGGAAATACTCTTAGAGGGACAACAATACCTGGTTCCGGCGGCAGCCCTCATCCTTTCACGCTCGTCAGAAAAGAGTAAGGTCAAAGCCTGTATTAATAAAAAGGATTGGCTGGGCGCACTGTACATAGCGAACCGTTTACGCTCCGGACTCCGCAACGCTCCGGGCATACAGCCGGAGCGCTGCGGGGGCCTCTCCGGGCGGTGATCCTTTAAAAAAATACCTCGCCAGGTCTTGACTTTTTATCCGCCTCCCCTTATCATCTTCTACTGAAAGGAGGTTGCCGTGTTACGTCAGGTCATTACCCTGCAGAGTAGGCCCCTGTCCCACTGGATAGGGAAGATTCCCTCCGCTCAAAACGCCTCCCCCCCCCCCCCCCCCGTGTCTCACCAACTAGCAAACCAGTAGCATTTTTACCGGCGTTCTATCGCCGTAACGTTCCTCACCTCAGGCTGCGGGATAGCTCTGTCCGTTTGCCCGTATGCAGGGCAAGCCCCGCCACGTTTACCCGCAGGAATCATTACGGCAAGGGCCGTGAAGATACGGATATGCAGTACGCGCATGGGTGCGTACAGGGAGTGTTAGGCGGAGTAAAAACAGGAAGCTTGCGGGGAAAACGCCATCGACTGCGGCGAAGCTTCCTGCGGCGGTTTCTGTTTTCAAATTCGTTTAACATATAAGTTTTTTACCATAGGAGGGTAAAAAATGAAAAAGAAAGCGTTTTTTGTGGGAATACCTGGAATGTTACTGATATTCGGTCTCTTGGCAATTTCTTGTGATCTAAACAAAGGTTGTCCACGGGATGGTCAGAACTGTGAGCAAGTGTATGGTTCTGACGGGGAACTTAAACACTATACAGATGGGAGCCCGGTAAGATCTACTTGCAGCAACGAAGATTGTATTGTAAACACTTCGAAAAAGACTGCTGAATGTGACTGCCAAAGATAGTAGAAAAGGCACCCGCTGTCTAATGTACAAATTGGGCAGTTCCAGAATTTTAGATTCTGGAACTGCCGTTTTAAGCCATTATGAGCTGTAGGTATGCGCAGGGATTGCATATAAAAGAAGGTTAAGCGAAACAAAACCAGATTCGTGTAACATATAATTTTTTGCATTAGGAGGGTAAAATGAAAAAGAACAGTTTCTTTGCAGGACTAGCGGTTGTATTGCTGGTATGCGCCGGGGTATTTACAAGTTGTGTGAGCTCTTCGATTGACTGGTTTAAAATGGAGATCAAGAGCAACAGCAATACAAGATCCCAGCTTCCCAATCTCAGAAATGCAACGGCTGATACGGAACTGTATCAGCAGGCAGAAACGCTTATGAGCGGGTTTCTCGATACGCGGGGTGAGGCTTATGGGTATTACAGCATTGATTTACGCTATAGCTCGTCTGCACCGGCAAGTTTTCTGGCATGGACGCTTCTCCACTCATTTACCTTGTATCTGCCGGCACTCCTGGGGGTGCCTACAGACAGCACGAAATTCACCATAACGGCATATTTGAATATTTTTGATTCGGCTGGAAATTTGGTTCAATCATTAAACCGGACAGGATCATTTGTTCAAACGGGCGGAATATATTATGGTCATAACCCGACACCTAAAGCCGGGAAAGAATATTCAAAACTGTTTAATGAATTGTTGGAGATTGCAAATATGAGGAGCCGGGAAATAACGGATGAATTAATGGCTGCAGGTCCAATAACGCAAGAAAACACGGCGGCTGCGCGTACAAGGATTTCCCAGTTTAAGATTCAGTAAGGCAGGTTTCCCAAAACTTCAGTTTTGGGAAACCTCCCCCCCGTTCTCCGGGAGTTACCCCCTGAAGGGGGCCTCCCCGCCGCAGCGGCGGCAGCGCCACGCGGAACCCTCCCGCGCCATCCCGGCGGTGTCGGTGCGGTAGCCCCGGCGCTTTACCAATGCGGCCCCGCAGTGCGGGCACGGGGTGTCGTTGAAACCGCCGTCCGGCCCGGTGTTTCCCGTGTACACATAGCGCAGCGTTTTCCGGGCCCGCTCCGCCGCCGCGCGAAGCATGGCCGGGTCCGTAGGCGGGGCCTCCCAGCGGTAGTCCGGGTGGTAGGCGGAAAGATGCCAGGGAACAGCCTCCAGGGCACCCTGGGGGCGGGCCTTCCGGAAAGAAGCACCCTCCGGCAGGGCCGCAAGAAAATCCGCCGCCGCCGCCAGTTCGCTTTCACTGTCGTTGAGACCGGGAACCACCAGGGTGGTAACCTCCACATGGACCCCCAGCCGGCAGGCGGCGGCAATAAAGTCCTTCACCCGGCCCAGGCTGCCCCCCAGCACCTCCGCATAGGTTTTTTCGGAAAAGCATTTTAGGTCGACATTCACCGCGTCCGTCAGGGCGAGCACGTCCAGCGCGGCCTCCGCCTCAACGCAGCCGTTGGTTACCAGCACATTGGCCAGACCCTCCCTGCGGGCGGCCCGCATACAATCCAGCAGATACTCTACGTGAATAAGCGGCTCAGAATACGTATAGGCTATCTGCCCCGCCCGCGCCGCGGAAGCGACAAGCGCGCCCGCCGAAAGAAACCTCCCGGCGGCGCTCACAGCGGTATCCTGGGATATAGCCCAATTCTGACAAAAGGGGCAATGCAGATTGCAGCCCGCAAAACCTACGGAAAGAATATCGCTCCCCGGCCTGAAATGGTAGAGAGGCTTTTTTTCTATGGGGTCCACGGCCAGGGCGCTGATGTAACCGTAACGGGGAAGCCAGGGCCGCCCCGCACTGTTTCCCCGCACCCCGCAGCGTCCGGTTTTCCCCGGCAGCATAACGCAGCGCCGGGGGCAGAGCCCGCACACCAGCGCTGTTTCCTCCGCTTTCAACGCTCCTGCCGCTTCCCCGGCGGAAGAAGCGCCGGCAGAAGAATCA
>JAISQR010000357.1 GCA_031274035.1 Treponema sp.
ATGAACTTCTCGCATGGGAATCTGATCGTAATTCCGGTACCGCAAAGATAAATTGGCATTTTTCAACAGGAGATGCCAGGGAAAAATTGATATCGTTATATCCCAAGTTCGAGATTCAGGAGCAATGAGTTGGCTTCAATTATACTAATTGTCAGCGATACAATACACTAGGAGCCTTCGCGGTTAAATTCTTCCTAAAAGATAGGAAACCATGATTTGAATTGAGGGTCAAGTTTAGGGGCTTTGCCGGGGGGCTGACTGAAAGTTTTACTGCCCATTGGAAGGAAAATCCTTCTGGAGAAAGGCGCCGAAAACCCAGCCTTCCAGAGGTTCTGTAATGTGGTACCATTTAGAAGTTTGGTTGTTAATTGTATACGAAGTTACAGTCTCTTCGCTGATCGTAACTTCGTCGCCTCTGCTTAACTGGTTCAATACACTGCCGGTTGGGGTCTCACGTACATTCACGTTATTGTCGTTTATATATAGAAATTGTTCACTGCTAGTCATAGTCTGTATAGACGGAGATGGTACATTCGCCGCGGTAACAGCGGCGGGAGAAGTTGTGGATCCCGGATACAGCAATTCCCGTATCTCAGTAGCAAAAAAAGAATCGGGATAATCGGACAGCGCGGCGTTAAGAAGGAATTCACGGCGTATCGCCTCCTTTGCGTCAAGGGCTTGGGCGGTCTGGAGCAAAATAGAAGCCTGTATGTCGGATTCCTTGGTTGACAGGGAAGAAGTTTGAATATAATTTGAGTAGTAGCCTCTGCGTACCGGATCGTAGGCTTTGAATTCCACAAATTTATCCTTTTCGGTGTCAGGGTAATATCCTAGCACCGTTTTGTAAGCTAAAATATTACTGGTAACATCCAGGGTGTTCGGAGCGCGGAAGATATTTGCCTTTTCATTCGTTACAACGGCAAGACTTGACCCTATAGCAAGCTGCAAGGCAAAAACATAACCTTCTTTGACATCCTTCCCGGTATCTCTCCTTACCTTTACAAAGTCGTTGACTGATTTATCCCCATGAAAGGTTGCTCTGCGGGCTGGAGCAAGTACCTCAACCCTTTCACCCAGGGGGATGGAATCTATCCATTTAGTTACATCGGTTTGTGCATCCGTATCTGGTTCAAATTCGTAGAGGCCGGCGTTGACCCTCAAAATATAGCCGTATTCAGGAATAGCCTCCGTTTCCGGTACGGTAGGAACAGGCTGGAATGCTTCAAGCTGAAGGGTCTGAGTTTCATCAGGAAGAGAAGCCTTTTGATCATCCTTTTGGCAGGAAACGAAGATGAGACAGAGCAGGCTGTAAAACAAGCATAACTTTTTCATACGGGTTACTCCTTAAAATTCATCATAACACAAAAGGATTCTTTTGATAAGATCGGATTAGGGGCAGTCAGTGTAATAGGGCGGATAACTTCTATGGTTTCTACCATTGGGAGTTTGCGAATTTATACAATTTTTAGATAAAGCCCCGCAAACTTTTAGCCGATAATTTCTGCCTTTTAAAAAATAGAGAATTGTTTTATAATAAATAAAACGGCTAAAAGCCGTAAAGGAGATGGAGAACGATGATTATTCAGAAGCTGCATAAGGATTGGCAGATGAAGCGGGCGGGAGATTCCGAATTACTTCCCGCAAAAGTTCCGGGATCTGTGTATAGCGATCTTCTTGATAATAAAAAAATGGAAGATCCCTACTGGCGTGATAACGAGGATAAAGCCTTTGCGCTTCTTGAATATGATTATGAATACATGACCGCTTTCAAACCTACTGAAGCGATCTTGAATTGCGAGCGCATTCTGCTGCGCTGTGAGGGCTTGGATACGCTTGCGGATGTTTATCTGAATAATATCCTTATTGGTAAGGCAAACAATATGCACCGGACTTGGGAGTACGATGTAAAAAGGTATCTTAAAGAAGATAATGAACTACACATTGTGTTCCATTCTCCTATTAAATTCGTTAATGACGCCTATAAAAAAGTGAGGACCGATGGTTCTGAGCATTGTCTTAACGGTTTCCCCCAGCTTAGGAAGGCGCATTGCATGTTTGGCTGGGACTGGGGTCCGCGGCTTCCCGACGCGGGGATATGGCGGAATATAGAACTGGCCGGAATTAACGGGGCGCGTTTGGACGGCGTGTTTATAACGCAGAAGCATAAACGAGGTACGGTCGAGCTGGATATAAAGGTTGCGGCGGACGCGCCTGGGGCGGAAAAGGCCGCGGCCGAAGAAGCCTGGGCGTTGGGGAGAAAACAGGATGAGGATAAATTGTCCTACACCGTATACCTTACCAGCCCCCAGGGAAATGAAACAAAATACGAGAATTCCCCGCGGCGTATCGTTATACAGAACCCCGAACTCTGGTGGCCTAACGGCTTCGGCGCCCACCCCCTGTATACCGTAAAGGTTGTTCTGAGTAAAGGCGGCGCCGAGTTGGATAGTTGGCAGCGCCGTTATGGGCTGCGTACCGCGACCATCAAACGTCAGAAGGATAAGTGGGGCGAGAGTTTTGCCCACGAGGTAAACGGCGTGCAGATATTCGCTATGGGAGCGGATTATATCCCCGAAGACAATATTCTCAGCCGTGTTACAGAAAAGCGGACGCGGAAGCTGCTGGAACAATGTGTCGCGGCAAACTTCAATACAATCCGTGTTTGGGGCGGCGGTTACTACCCTAACGATTTCTTTTTCGATATCTGTGATGAACTGGGCCTTATCGTATGGCTTGATTTTATGTTCGCCTGCGCGGTTTACGATCTTACCGACGAATTTGATAAAAACATCCGCGCCGAACTTGCCGTCAATATCAAGCGGATTCGGCATCATGCTTCGCTTGGGCTTTACTGCGGGAATAACGAAATGGAGATGTTTGTAAACATGAACCGTTGGGTAAGCAATCCAAAGCAGAAGGCCGATTATATTAAAATGTACGAGTACATCTTCCCCCAGGTGCTAAGCGAATACGATCCTGAAACTTTCTACTGGCCTGCAAGCCCATCCTCCGGCGGCAGCTTTGACGCTCCTAACGATCCTAACCGCGGCGATGTGCATTACTGGGATGTTTGGCATGGCGACAAACCGTTCTCGGACTACCGTAATTTCTACTTCCGCTATGCTTCAGAATTCGGCTTTCAATCCTTCCCCCTGCTTAAAACCGTGGAAAGTTTTACCCTGCCGGAAGACAGGAATATTTTCTCGTATATTATGGAACGGCACCAGAGGAACAACGCGGCCAACGGAAAAATTATGAACTACATGTACCAGACCTTCCTCTACCCCAATGGATTCGGTACGGTACTCTACGCATCCCAACTGCTCCAGGCCGAAGCTATCAAATACGGCGTTGAACATTTCCGCCGCAACCGCGGGCGCTGTATGGGCGCTATTTACTGGCAACTCAACGACATCTGGCCGGCCGCTTCCTGGGCATCCATCGATTACCATTTCCGCTGGAAGGCCCTGCATTATTTTGCCAGGCGTTTCTTCCAGCCGGTGATGATCTCCTGCCGCGAGGAAGGTATTCTGACGCAGAACCCGAACGCAAATGCCCAGCCGCTTATAAAGGAGAAGCTCGAAAAGAGTTTCCGCCTCTGTGTAGCCAACGAAACTATGGAAGAAAAGAAGCTGACGGTAAAGTGGGAAATTCGGGATAAAACAGCCAGGACGCTTAAAGAAAAAACCGAGCGGCTGACCTGTGCGCCGTTATCCTCAACATGGCTTGATAAGGTAGAAGCGCCTGAAATTGCCCTTAACGACGAGTATCTGAGTTTCCGCCTGTATGAAAACAAGGAGCTTATTTCCGAGGGAACAGTTATCTTTACACTGCCTAAGTTCTTCAATTTTGTTGATCCGAAACTGAGCTTCAAGGTTGAAGGCGATACCATCACAGTAAAGGCGGAAGCCTATGCCAGAAGTGTTGAGATACTTAACCGTAAAGAGGATATCGTTCTTTCGGACAACTATTTTGATATGAACGCGGGGGAAAAGCAGGTGAAGATCATCAGCGGGAACCCTGACGGCATCAAACTGCGGAGCGTGTATAATATTAGGTAGGGGGAAAAAAGGGAAAAAATAAAATCTATAGACAAAAATAAAAATATATGGAGAATATAACAAATCTGTTCAAAATTTTAACAAAGGGGGATTTATGGGTAACATATTGAAATGTATTGCGGTTACGCTGTTGTTCTTTGCTATTTCCGGCGCGGTTTTTTCACAGGAAAAAGCGGAGGAGGGCAATACACCTTCTTCATCCTCGAAAGATATTAAAAAATTGGTTTCCGGGGCTTTTTCGTTTTACCCTACATTCAAGTTCGGCAGCAAGGATGAGGATAAGAATCTTACAGATACAGAACTGGAAAGCAACATCGCCTTCAGCTTGCAGATGGGTTTAAGCCTTTATAAAAATTTTAAATTTCTGTTCAGCACCGACATAAACGGCACGAATATTGAGGATACCCCGCTGGGATGGCTGGCTAAGCTGACCAGCTCTGTAGGCTACAAAAGCGCGTTGTTCGGGATTCGGGTGCAGAACATCGGCGGTTCTATGGAGTGGGAAAGTACTAACCCTGCCCAGACAACCGGCCCTGTGAAACGCGAGGATTTTTCGATACGGATGACTGCGATGGAATTACAGTATGATATATCCAGTTTTTTCAAGTATTTTTCCGAACACGGCTGGGGCGGCCTGTTTATAGGATTGGAGTATTTTTCATACACGGGCGCCGCGAAAGTAAAGTTTGATAATATTCTGTACCATTACGATCCTGAAGTCGAATTCAACGGTTTTGGGTTTTCAGTGGGGATAGACACCTTAAACGGCTATCTCCTGTATGGGTTTGAACCGGGGACGCACTTCTCTTTCGGCCCCAATAAGAAGTTTACGCTTCTTCCGTGGTTCCGTTTTAACCTTGACTGGAGCTTTGGGAATATGAAATTAAGCGATACGGCGCTAGGCTACCTGAAGGATAATACGGCAATCTCCGCAAAAAACAGAGGCAATATCGAAGAATCCTATATAACAGGTATAAATATTATAAACGGTATAATGGGCGCCGCCCTCTTGTACAATACCAGATTCATGGATATTACCTTTGCGCTGGGCTATAATTTTCTGTTTATCGATGGCGGTATCAATACCTTACTGCATAATGAAGGGCTGATCTTTAGAACATCGTTTTCGTTTTAAGACGCGCAAAAGGCGGCCCTCCCCGCTACAGCCCGTACTCCCGTATCTTATTGAAGAGTGTCTTCCTGCTTATGCCAAGTTCATTGGCGGCTTTCGTGCGGTTGCCCTTACAGCGCTCAAGCGCGCCGATGATGGCTTGTTTTTCAATATCTGCCATTGCCAACGGCCCGTCCGCACGGGCTTCATTGGGGGACGGCGGGCGTCCTTTTCCGTGCGTATTGAACGGCATAGCCGCATGGCTGGGGGCGCGCGCGCCGCTGCTTTCGTGTAAATCGATATCCTTTTCACGGATAGTATCGCCTTCGCAGTAGATGATGGCCCGTTCAAGAATATTCTCAAGTTCCCGGACATTACCGGGGAAGGAATAGGCTTCAAGTTTCTCCCCGGCCTCCGCCGAAAGGCTGGGGCTGGGCCTCCCCATACGCTGTCCAAGACGGGCAAGCAGATGGGATGCCAGCAGGGGAATGTCCTCGCGGCGTTCCCGCAATGGGGGAAGGCTGATGCGGATGACATTAAGCCTGAAGTAGAGGTCCTCGCGGAAACGGCCTTCCTTGACCATGTCCTCCAGGTTACGGTTGGTGGCGGAGATGATCCTTGCGTTGATAGGAATGTCGCTGATGCCCCCCAGCCGGCGTATCTTCCGTTCCTGCAAAACCCGCAGCAGTTTTACCTGCAAAGGCATAGGCATTTCTCCAATTTCATCAAGGAAAAGACTGCCCCGCCCCGCAAGCTCGAAGAGCCCCTGCTTGCGGGCAGCGGCTCCGGTAAAAGAGCCTTTCTCGTGCCCAAAAAGTTCGCTCTCCATAAGCCCCTCGTGTATACCGCCTATGTTTACGGCGACAAAGGGCTCCCTGCTGTTAAGGCTCTGTGCATGTATCTCCCGCGCCGCAACCTCCTTGCCGGTACCGCTTTCCCCGGTAATAAGCACGGTAACATCCGAGCGGGCAATTTTGCTTATCTGGTTAAGCATATCCCTGATTACAGATGTATTGCCGATAAAAGCATTCTCCCTGCCGGCGGTACGGTCCCCTGCCTCAATAAGATTCTCCCTCCGTTTATTGGCTATCAGTTCGTGTAGTTTGATGCTTAGTTCAGCAGGATCAAAGGGTTTTACCAGATAATCCTTTGCCCCGGACTTTAGGGCCTTGACCGCGTCCGCAATTTGCCCGTGGGCCGAGATCATAATGACCGGAGACAGTATGCCCCGCTGCTGCATCCATTCCAGCACATCCAGTCCGTTCATACCGGGCAATTTAAGATCCAGGATAACCGCGTCAAAACCTTCCTTTTCAAGAAAGGCCAACGCAGCCTCGCCCGATTCGGCGCCCTCAGCTTCAATATCCTCAAGACTTAAAAATTTTTTAAGGGAAAGCCTAATATTACGTTCATCATCTACAATTAAAACTTTCATAGCCGTACCGCTCCACGGTATTCATTAAGGCATATCTTTACTACCGCTCCGCCGCCTTCCCTGTTTTCAATAGAGATATTCCCGCCGGCAGCTTCTGCAAAACGCTTGCTGATAGAAAGCCCAATGCCGGTACCGGCGCTCTTTCTGGTAAAAAAAGGATCGAATATCCGTCCAAGGTCTTCCCTTGCCATACCTCTGCCGCGGTCAAGGATGCTTATAACAATCCTATCTCCAGACGCGCCGCCGCCTGCCTGGGAAAAACGGCTTATCAGCGCGCTGATCCCGTCAATACCGCTGCCCGATTCAAGCGCGTTGCGGATAACATTTTCTAAAACAGAACGGAGCCGATCCGCGTCCATAAAGACCATGCTGTTACGGCAAGCATCGCCTTCAACAATATTCCGCCCGCAAAGCCGGAGGCTTATCTCACAGAGAAGGCTGTAGCTGTTGACAGGTTCGGGATTTCCTGCCGGATCTCTTAGGTAATCATTCACCCGGTAGATCAACGCCGAAAGTCTTTCCACTTCTTCGTTTATTATAGCGATTTCTTCTTTCCCTGTACCGCTGAGAATTTTATTGAGAATACCGGTTTGCAGCCGTATAGAAAGCAGAGGATTTTTTATTTCATGCGCCAATGTGCTTGCCGCGGTTCCCAGAACCACAAGACTTTTCTGCCCTTCAATACGTTCACGATACTCGTAGTTGCGCAGATATAGACCGCGGATATACAGCGCCAGAAACAGAATGGCCCCTATGCAGACGGGAAACAGAACGGTTGTCAGTATCCGGGTGCGCCAATAAGCAGGGTGGAAAATATCTATATAGATATACATTCCCCGCGACCACGCGCTGAAAAACCAAAAACCCTGCCGGTTGCCGTTCTGTTCCTGTTTTTCCCCGCTGTTTTCGGGTTCATCTTCCCTGTCTTTTTCCGTAGCGGAACGTATTCCTGTCTGCGCTGTTCCAACAGACTCTACCCGGACTTCCCCTGTTTGCCCTTCCCCATTAGTCCGTATGGTAGTAAAGCTCCGTTGCTGCCTCATACCCATGCCCGGCGGCATAGGAGGCGGAGGAGACACCGGCGGCGTCAGCGCCGTTGGGCGTTCAAAGTGCAGTACAAAGCAGACCGACTGCCGGTTTATATTGGGAATGGTGTAACGTCCGTTCCGGGAATAATTGACATCTTTCAATATATTCTTATCAAAAACAGAAGGAACATTGCCCCAGGAATACTCAAGGCCCAGATCGTCGCGGTAGAATGCAAGGCCGATTACCCGCCCCTTCAGTACCGCACTCGATTCAATGGCCGTCCCAAAATCGTCATAGGAACGGAGGCTTGCAAAGAGCGTATTGAGTATCCGCTCGTTGTCGTTATCACGGATAAGCCGCGCCCTGTCCCTCATCCCATAAATGATAAAAAAAGTCAAACCCGACAGCAAAACCCACGAAAGAAAGGCGCTTATCAGGGATGAAGCCTTTAGATTAATTTTCATCGCATATCCAGATATTTAGTGTATTCCCCCAAAACTATCAAGGCAAGAGGCCGATAAATTCATCTTCGGCTTCCATAGCTAAAAGACTCCTCAACTTGGAAAGATTGAGCAGGAAAGCGTATTGATTCTGAATGAAAGCCCTACGGTTGGAACTGACGAGGCTTTCCGCGTCGGAAAGATCCGACAGCGAATTCTGCGAAAGCCGGTACAATTCCATGACATACTCAAGATGTTTTTCCGCGTATTCGCAGGCCCTGCGTGAAGAAAGGACTGAACCCGCGCCCGCGCTGAGGTCGAGCAGAAGGGTTTGCAACTCTATGGCAAGGTTCATTTCGGCTTCCCTATAGTCCAGCGCCGCCTGATCCTTTGCCAACTGCTTTTTTTCTACATTGGCCGCGGTTACCCAGAAATCAAGGGGAATACTGCCGCTTAACGAAAGCCTCCCCGAAGACGGCTCAAGACCGCCTGAAATTGAATAGTTCAGCCCGGAAGATAACGAGGCGCTCAGGCTGGGCATGTAGTCCTTCCTGGAAAGCCGCACCGATTCATCGGACCGGCGAGAAGTAAGGCCGGCCTTTATATAGTCGGGGTTCTGGGCGGCAGCGGTTTTCCACAGACCCGCGCCCAGGGCGTCTAAAGAGCCGTCGTCAAGAGCGGCACACCTTTGCAGCAGTTCCTCATACCCGGAAAAGTCTACCGGAACAAGTTCCGGCAGGCTTTTCACATCCATGCCGATAAGAACGGCAAGTTTGGACCTGTTTACCAGGAGGTTCCGCCGCGCCTGATTCCGCGCGGTTTCGGCCTCTTCTTTTTTTGCCTGAGCCTGAAGGTAATCGCTGATGTTAAGAATCCTGTTCTCGTAGCGTATCTCGGCAATGGACAGGCTGAGGACATTTGTCTCAAGGCTCTTCTCCGCCGCCTCCAAAGCGGCCGCCGCTTCCAACATTCCATAATAGGCGGTATCCGCCGCGTTGATCACGGAAAAGTACTGTTGCAGTGCATCAAGACGTGCAATCTGGGTGCTGATTGAATTAATGGCATTGAGAACCCTCCCTTTCCCTCCATCCCACAGGCGCTGCGACAGGCTGAAACTGGCCCCCGCGTTTAGATTGTCCTGTAGCCCGCTTGGCGTAAATTCCCCTTGGGCGCTCCAAAGCGTTGTCCCCGCGGAAAGCCCCAGGGACAGGGACGGCAGATTGGTATAGCCCTGTATCTTCTCATCCAGCCTGGCGCTTTGCACGGCCATGTTGTACTTTGCAAGGCTCCGCGAATTGGCCGCGGCCATGTTACGGACATCCTCCAGGCTGATCCCTCTGACAGCGCTTTCCTCCGCGCCGACTATGAGCGCGCAGAGAAGCAATACGGCTATACACACAATAGTTTTCATGTATCCCCCTTTAATGCACAAACAGTTTAGTGAGGTTCGCGGTTACATTGCCTTTTCCTTCATAATACATATAGCAATTTTCTTGCCAGGATATCCCATTTTGCTCCGGCAAACGCTTATCTATTACTTAATGTACCAGGATTTTGTATTTTAATTCAGCAATTTTACTTTTGAGAAATTCAACCGCGAAAGGCGCGAAAATACGCGAAAAGACACGAAAAAGAAAAGTATCCTCCTTCCAAGTACCGCGAAAATACCCAAATTTGAAGAAATTTTACCACGAAGTACACATCGAACCTATGGTTCGCGGGCACGAAGGTTTTGGTGAGAAAATACTCTCTACGGCCTAAAGCATTAATTTTAAGCCGCAACTTTTATTCGTGCCGAAGGGGTTTAATACCCAATATCCCGCTCACCGGTTCGCGGGGGAGCTTTAGTGCGAGGTTGTTGATTGGGCCTTACGCCGTGCTGCCTTAGTTTGGAAAGACGTGCTTTCGCACGCTTTATTGAGCGTTCTTTGCGCCATTGGCGGTTGTTTTCTTTTCGTACATTTCGTGTTTTTCGCGGTTAAAAGTAAAACCGCTACAGGAGTTTGTATTCTAATTGACAAGCTCCGCCCTAATCAAGGATAATATTGCATAATATTCTGTATATGGGGAGGAATTTTATGGAGCTTATTGAATGGTATAAGGCGGTGGTGTTTTCCAAATATGCAGCCTTTAAAGGCCGCGCCCGCCGCAAAGAGTACTGGTTTTTTACCCTTGATAATTATATTATTAATACCGTACTCTGGATAGCAGCTACCCAAATCAAATTTTTCACGGCATTAAGCGTGATATATTCGTGTGCGCTGCTTATCCCTATGATTGCGGTATGCGTGCGCCGCTTGCATGATACAAACCGAAGCGGGCTGTGTATACTTTTCGTCTTTATACCTCTTGTGGGCAGTATTCTGCTGCTTATCTGGCTTGCAAAGGAAGGAGACGCCGAACATAATCAGTACGGTCCTAATCCAAAATCAGTTCCGGCATAAAATTACGTATCACTGAAAAGATCGCATGTCTTGATGCTTTCCAAAAACTGAAGCTTTTGGGAAATCCTCTAAGGAAAAAATTTTGGCATATATAAAAAATTTGTTTGATAAAAATTTTCTTGAATACGCTTCCTATGTTATCAAGGACAGGGCTATACCGGACCTTGAAGACGGACTCAAGCCCGTACAGCGGCGTATACTCCATTCCCTGTTCGAGATGGACGATGGAAAATTCCACAAGGTAGCCAATGTCGTAGGGCACTGTATGAAGTACCACCCCCACGGGGACGCTTCCATTGGGTCTGCCCTTGTGGTGCTTGCAAACAAGGAATATTTTATTGACAAGCAGGGCAATTTTGGGAATATCTTCACCGGCGACGAAGCCTCGGCCGCAAGGTACATTGAATGCCGGGCAACACCGCTTGCCAAGGACATTTTCTACAATCCCAAACTGACTCTTATGGCCGATTCCTACGACGGCCGCAACCGCGAACCGGTGATTTTTCCTGCCAAGATACCGGCGGTCCTTGTCATGGGCGCCGAGGGAATCGCCGTCGGCATGTCTACGAAGATCCTTCCGCATAACATCATCGAGGTGCTGGAGGCTGAAAAAGCCTGCCTTGCCGGGAAACAATTTGAGGTCTACCCCGATTTTCCTACGGGCGGCCTCGTGGATGTATCGGATTACCGGGATGGTAACGGCAAGGTTCTAGTCAGGGCAAAGCTGGACTCCTCCGACCCCAAGCGTATCCTGATTAAAGAACTGCCCTTCGGCACAAACACAGAAACCCTTATGACCAGCATAGAAACCGCGGCCAAGGCGGGACGGATCAAGATACAGTCCATAAACGATTTTACTACGGATAGTGTAGAAATAGAGATTAAACTTGCCCGCGGCGTTTATGCCGAAGAAACCGTGAACGCCCTCTTTGCCTTTACCGAATGCGAGCAGTCCATCTCGGTCAATTTCCTTGTTATCAAAGACGGCCTGCCGGAATTGATGACCGTCAGTGAGGTTATCCGGTATCATGCGGGGCAGCTTGTAAAGATCCTTACCAAAGAACTGGAATTGGAAAAAAAGGAACTCCAGGATAAGCTGCATTTACGCACACTTGAACGGATATTCATTGAAGAGCGCATATATAAATCAATAGAAGACAAGAAAACCGCCGACGCGGTCGGCAAAGCTATATTAAGCGGCTTCAATCCCTTTCTCAAAGAAGTAGGTCATCGGGGCGTCAATGCCGAAGATATAGAACACCTCCTCCGCATCCCCATCCGAAGGATATCCCTCTACGATATTAACAAGGCCCGCGAAGAAATGAAGGCGATCCAGGCCAGGATCAAAGAGATAAACGTTCACCTTAAAAATATTATCGCCTACGCAAGCGGCTTCCTCGATTCCATTCTTGCTAAAATCAAATCCGCCGAGGAACCCGGCCAGCGCGGAGAAAGAAAGACGCTCGTCGGCAAATTTGAAAGGATCGATGTGAAGGAGGTGGTAAAAAGGGACCTGGAACTAAAATACGACCGCACGAGCGGCTATCTGGGTTCCACCGTTGCGGGAGAAGTTTTAGCGGAAGTCTCCCCCTTCGACCGCATCCTTACTCTCAGGGAAAACGGCGTCTACATGGTAACGGACCTGCCGGAAAAAGCCTTTGTAGGCAAAAACGCGTGGTGGATAGGCGTCGCCGATAAGGAACTTCTCTCCGCTACGGTGTTCACCGTAATATACCGGGAGGCGGAAACCGGTTTTCCCTGCATCAAGCGGTGTATCATTGAAGGCTGGATAATGAACAAGGAATATGCCCTTGTTCCCGAAGGCGCGGCGGTGCTTCATATAGACACACGGCAGAAGTTCAGCTTTACCCTGCGTTATGCCTCCAAACCAAGGCTCAAAATTGCCACGGAAAGTTTTAAAGTCCAGGATTTTGCGGTAAGAGGCTTAAAGGCGGGAGGGGTTAGGCTTGCATCCAAAGAAGTACAGGGCATTGAAGTTAAATAAGAGGACGGTTGGTATTTAAAGATACCATTGCGGCTTTCCAAAAACTTCAGTTATTAAAAGTTCCCTCTATCCCCAATGAACTACCCCGCCCTAAAGGGCGGGGTATAAGATTTTTTCGAGCCGAAAAAATCTGTCGATGGCAGGGTACGTTTTAGGTTTTAGCCTCGCCTTCAGCAGGGGCGGCCGCGGCTTCTTCTGTCGCGGAGGCGGCGGTTTCTTCCTTGGTAAACTTGACAAGGGCTATAACCTGATCCAGACCGGAAATTATCCTGATAGCTTCGCTTAGGTTTAAATCCCGTACATGGATAGACTGATTGGCTTTAAGATCGGAAATATCGACGTTGATCCTCTCAGGCAGATCTTTGGGAAGGCACTCAATTTCAATTTCATGCAGAGGTACTTCAAGAACACCGCCCTCACGAACCCCGATAGGATTACCATGAAGGTGGATAGAAACTCTGGCTCGCAACGCTATGCCGCTTTCAACCTCATAAAAATCAACATGGATAATATTACCATCCAAGATATTCCGCTGGGTATCCTTTACAAACGCGTCATAGGATTTTCCCTCAAGATCGATCTTGACTATGGTACTTTCGGAGATATTTTTTATCCCGTTTTTGAATTCCAGCGCGTCAAGGTCCAAGGAGACGGCCTCCCCTGAACGCCCGTACAGCACCCCCGGAACACGGCCCGACCGGCGTAACCTGCGGGCCTCACTCGATCCCTTGTTCTGCCGGTTCCTGGCTGCCAAAACAACCTGACTCATACAACCACCTCTGCTCTTAGTCTCTATCCATAGAATCTGCAACCCTTATGGAAAAAATACAAACTCCCATCGAACCTCCGGTTCGCGGAGCCCTGTTAATCGGAATTTTTGCACGAAGGTATGCCAAAGGCACACTGAGCAAAAATTCACCAAAGTCCCATCGGACACGAAGTGTCCGCGGCTCCTAGCAGCCTGTTGCACTTGTGGATTTTTTGCATATTCATGCAAAAAATCCCGATCAATATCGGCATGCTTTCGGAGTTTGCAAGGTATAAATATTCATAAATATGAATATTTATACCGTTTTATGCGCGAAGCGCAACAAACTCCTAGACCTTCCTCTCCTTCCAGGACATCCCCTTTCCCTTTTTGGAATTTCACCGCGATAACGGCTCCGAAGTCAAACACCCCCGGCAAAGCCGGGGGATTACCTATTTTATCTATTAGGGGGAGCGGGTTTGTTTGTCCAGCATTTTCTTGAGGGCCTTGGCGGTGGTCAGCATAAATCCCCGGCTGCTTTCGTCCAGGGTTTCGAGGGTCCGCACCAGTTCGCGGATGTCGCCGTAAGCGGAATTCCGCGCCGCCTCAACATGGGGGTCGCGGCCTGTAACCAGGAATTCCACGGAAACCCCCAGGGCCCGGGCTATTTTAACCGCGGCTTCGGCGGAAGGGACGGAGCCGTTCTCCGTCAGATATTTATCCAGGCTGCGTTTTTTTACCCCCGATTTCACGGCCAGCTCATTAACCAGCATATTTTTCAGGCTTAATTCTTCTTTCAGGTTTTCCCTAAATCCCATGCTTTTATGGTTGCCCAAAAGAGAGCAATTCCACATCAAGAATTTCCAAATATGGGTCTTTATGTCTTGTGTAATTTTCCAAATAGTAGTATTATAAACCGAAAATACCCAAAAATGGGTGAAGGGCGCGTTTCTTATTCGTTGGGAATGGCGGCATCCATGCCGCCGTAAAAACAAATTTAAGGAGGGAAAAAGCAGGAGGGACACAGGGGTGTAGTGATGTTGCCTCTTGCGTGGATTTGCGGAGAAGCCGCCCTTGAGGGCGGTAAATAAGCCGACAGG
>JAISQR010000394.1 GCA_031274035.1 Treponema sp.
TCGGATTTTAGCGATGAATCCTGGACTTTCAAAACCATCAGGGAAATCGGCGCCCCCATAGAAGAGGGTTCCTTTAAGGACCTTGATGCCCAGCTCGACGCCGCGCTCCGCTCCGGGGAGAAACGGGAAATCATCGCCAAGATCCGGGAAGAAGCCTACCGCTGGCCCGGCGAAGCGGGCAAACGGGTGGTGGATGTCCCCGAGGCCCTGGGAAAAAAGCTTGCACAGAAGAATTAAGCTCAATCACAGACCACACGGACCAGACGGACTTTTCGTCTGAAATCGCAGCTTCTTCTATATGTGATGCGATACTTGCACAAATTTTCTAAAAATATTACAATGTATGGAATAATGTTTCAAAACATCACGATTTTTGATAGGAAAAAAGCCAAATGACCCTATCCCTCTTTTTTGAGCATATCCCGGAAATACTCAAGGCCTATTTTGATGACGGAATAAATCTCTGGGAACCGCTTACTACTATTGCCGCCATGATACGGGATATTACGGCAGGCGGAACGTACCGCGAAATAAAGCCTGGTGTGTTTGTTGGGAAAGAGGTGAAGATTGAAAGTAACGCAATACTATACGGCCCCGCGTTCATTGGGGAGGGCTGCGAAATAAGGCCGGGCGCGTTTATCCGGGAAAATGTGATTATCTGCAAAGGTTCTGTTATCGGCAATTCAACAGAAGTAAAAAACTCCATTCTTTTTGAAAAAGTACAAGTCCCCCATTTTAATTATATCGGTGATTCAATCATGGGGAACGGCTCTCATTTGGGGGCAGGGGTTATTTTGTCCAATTACCGGCTTGACGGAAAAACCATTGACGTAAAGTTGCCCACCGATAAAAGAACTAAAACCTCTACCGGATTGACAAAGCTGGGATCGATAATCGGGGATAATGTCCAAATTGGATGTAACAGCGTTATAAACCCCGGTACGATTATTGAAAAAGGCATATGGATTAATCCGCTGTCAAATATTAGATCCGGTTATTATGCGGCAGGGTCCCGCTTTGAAAAGAATTGGACAAATCCGTTACTAAAAGACTGAAAGAAAACCCGCGCTCATAGTAAGGCGATAAAAAGCGGTAACGCAAAAGGTTTTCTTTGATGGCATCGGTATGGATGTGATAATTGATTGGAAGGCCGCTTTCCATACCGAAGGCAAGCTTGCCTTGCCCGGCTTGCCGCGGTTAGTGTTACAATACGGAACTCGTGTTCCAGTATCTTCGGATCGGGGTATGGCCCAAGAACCCGCTTGCGCGGGGGAGAGTATAATAAATTTCCTATCCAACGAAGATACCCCGTTGCTTGCGCTAAACTTGACCTATAAATAAGCATGAAGAATATAAACCACGAAGTCGAAAAAGGGAAGAAAAAACCATGATATCCCCTGTTTCCATTTCAAACCCTACGAATTACCAGGATATAACAGGGTAAAGCGTGGACTTGTAACAAAAACTTCTTCGACTTCTGCGACTTTGCGGTTAGAAATTCCTAAAATATGTGATCAATCGTCGAATTGCGGGTCAAGTTTAGTACTTGCCTCCCCTGCGTAAGCAGGTTCTTGGGTTCGTCATTGAAGTGTGGGGTTCCTTGAAGGGCAAAACCCATGCGGGAATGCTCATGATCTTCCTCCTATATAGACATATTAAATATGCTGTCTATATAATAACCACCGTATCGCATAATGTCAAGTAATATAAGGAATTAGGAGATGTTTTTTAGTAGGCAGCTTAAATTCGGGCGGAGTTAGGGATTAAAGGAAATGAAAGTAACGTTTTGTTACAGCCTTATGGATAGCGCGTATGATTCAAAAGTTATGATGAGTTTATCAGGAGCCATGGACGCATACCGATAATTGATCCGAATAAAAGGAAAGACAGTGACCGTCCCCCGCTGGACCCGGCGAAACAGGAACGGTATAACATACGGACAACCGTAGAACGGGCAAACTCGCATCGCATTTGAAAGACAGTCTTATCCCCCGTTCAATATATGTGAAAGGGTATAAAAAAGTATCGTTTGTTTTGATGGCTGCGGTACTATGCCTAGATGCTTTAAAGTATCTCCAGTTGTTTATTTGGGGTTTTGGAACAGGCTCATCTTATACCGTTTACTTGATAATCATATCTTTAATCGTTGAACGATCAGAGTTGATATAAATGGCCGCGATGAGAACAATGCCAAAAACTATGTCCTGCCAGTATGCGTCCAGTCCGATCACCTTTAAGGTGCTTTGCAAGATAACCACAGTTATAACACTGGGCAGCGTATTGGCGACCGTTCCCTTGCCGCCGGCAAGGGAAGTACCACCCAATACAATGATGGCAATAGCGACCAGGGTCAAACTGTCACCTACGGTTGGCGCACTTGCGCGCAGCCGCAATGCGTAAAAAGCGCCGGCGATGGCACTCCCTATACCCGAAAGTAAATAGGCGGTAATCTGGGCTTTGCCGATCTGTATCCCTGCCATACGCGCGGCCCCGACGTTAACCCCAACGGCATAGATACTTTTCCCCATACTTGAGAAACGTTCAATAAAAACGAATAATCCCCAGGCTGCCAGGGCAATGAGATAAGACGCCGGAAATATGAACCACGAAGCCCGGAACCATTCAAAGATCGGCCAGAATTCAAGCGGGATGCTTCTGCTGCTCCCTCCGGAAAGTATCAGGGCGGCGCATTTCCAGATACTGGTTGTACAGAGTGTAACGATGAACGATGGCATTTTCAGGGTGGAAACCAGGACGCCGTTCAACAAGCCCGCCAAAACACCAATCAGAAGGACTGCCAGAAAAATAGCGTTTCCCATTCTGCCGATATAAAGCCCGACAAAAACGCATGTACAGGTACATATTGCTCCGGTCGAAAGATCAATGCTGCCTGTCAGAATAACAAAACAAAGCCCCATTGCCATAAAAAAGAGCGGCGCCGCCGAAGAGAGAATATTGGTAAAATTACGGGCGGTCAGAAAATTATCGCTTAACAGGCCAAATACCAATATGACAATCACCATCCCGATCACAACTGAATATCTTGAAAATACCCTTGACAGGATGTTGAAATATTTATTCCTGGCTATCGCGCTTTTTACCGGCAACTGCATGTTTTCTCCCCGTATCCGCTACATCATATATTTTACCACATCAACCTGTTCAGGCTTTTCTCCGGCAGAACAGGAAAATTCTTTTTGAATACATCCGTCTTTCATTACAAGGATCCTGCTTGACAGGCCGATACATTCGTCCAGGGTATCTCCCAAAAGAATAACCGCTCTTCCCGCGCCGGTTATTTCCCGAATCGCCTTATACAATTCCCCCTTGGCTCCAACATCCACGCCTCGGGTCGGATGATTGAGGATTAACACCTCAGACCCGCTGCTTATCACCCTGGAAAAAATAACCTTTTGCGCATTTCCCCCCGAAAGACGGTCGATTCGTTCGTTAATCCCCTCGCATTTTACCCCCATCTTATCTACCCAGTACGAAGCAATCCCCTTGATTTTTTTGCCGGAAAAGACACCGCACGTTGAAATTTTTGAAAGGCTTGAGACAATAATATTATCGCTTACCGGCATCATACCGAGCATCCCCCCCATCCGGCGGTCCCGCGGAATGGAAAGAACGCTTTTTTTAAGCGCGGCGGCGGGGGAACTCAGGGATTTCACCCGCTTTCCCTTGATTGTTACGGTACCCGATGTATAGGGTTCGTCGCCGCATAAAACCGCGCAGAGCTCTTCTTTTCCCGAACCTTCAACACCGCAGAAACCAAGCACTTCTCCCCGCCTGAGTTCAAAATTGACATCCTTGAAATAGCCAAACTTGTTCAGGCCCTTAACGGTCAACAAAACCTCTTCGGAAGGCGGGGTCTGCTCGTCAACAAGATAATATGTACCGGAAGTAGCGCGGCCTACCATTCGCTCATAAAGAAAATTAATATCCGCTTTTTTTGTGTCAACCAGCCCGGCACATTCACCGTCTTTAAAGATATAGATTCGTTCGGTTATTTCCAGTATCTCGTCCAGGCGATGGGAGACAAAAACAACAGATACGCCTTTTTCAATAATTTTACGTATTTCGTCAAAAAGTATCTTGATTTCATCACCGGATAAAACCGTGGTAGGTTCATCCAGCAGGAGAAGCGCCCCGGTGTCGCTCGAAAGCATAATAATATCCAGCACTTTCGCTATCTCTACCATCTGACGCGAAACAAAATTTAGATCATACACTTTTTTATTTGGCTGGATCGTTTTATCAATACCGATGCGGGAAAGCACTTTTACCGCCCCGGCGTTCATTTTACCCCAGTTAATGATTCTGCCCGTACTATAGGGCTTTTCTCTGCCGAGAAAAATATTTTGCGCCACCGTAAGATTTAAAATGAGGGATTGTTCCTGAAACACCATGCCGATTCCCTGCCGGTTGGCGTCAAGAACATCCTTCGCATTGTACGGTTTTCCGTTCATTTCTATTGTACCGGCAGTGGCCTGTTCAACCCCCGCGATAATTTTGAGCAGGGTGGATTTACCCGCCCCGTTTTCGCCGATGAGCCCGATTACCTCACCCCGGTAAATTTCCATATCAATGTTTTTGAGAACCTCAGTTGTCCCATAAGTCTTGCCGATGCTCCGCATACTGAACAGGACTTGTTTATTCATATTAGAATTCATTTTACTATTATTTTCCGGTTTCTTGTCGCGGACAGCGCCACCGCGATTAAAATAATGACGCCCTGAATTGCCTGCTTGTAGGAAGCGTCAACCCCCATCAGAGTAAGGTAATTTATCAATTCCGTATATATCAGGACACCGATGAAAGTTTGAAACATACCGCCGATTCCCGGCGTAATTCCGCCGACCGTTACCGCGGCTATGGTCGGGAACAGCATATTGTCCCCGATGCCCACAAGCCCAATTTTCAGGCGCACGGCGCCCAAAACGCCCGCAATACTGACCATGCCGGCACAAAGCACAAAGATCAGTATTTTGACCCTGTTGATATTGATTCCCGCGGTCCGGGCGCTTGCTTCGTTATCACCAATGGCGTATACCGCCCGCCCGAAAGCGGTATAATTCAGGATGATACATCCGGTAAAAAACACCGCAAAGGCAACAAGCGTGATATTCGGAATGCCAAATACGGAACCCCGGGAAAAAGCAATGATCGTTTCACTTCTGATACTGGCAGGTATTGAATTATAACTGAGAATGCCAAAGCCCCGCACAATGACACCGACAGCGTAGGTTACCATAAACGACGGGATACGCAGTTTTACATGAATAATTCCGTTGATAAAGCCCATAAGTATGCCGAACAGCAGAATAACCATTACTGAAAAAGAGCCAAAATTATTACCGTTGGTCGAATTCGGAATGAGAAGCACAAAAACCGACCCGGAAAATCCCATGACCCCTTCCAGGGAGAGATCAATTCCCCCGATGAGCAGGACAAAGGTAAGACCGGTAGCCAATATGAGCGGCAGAGCCATTTGATACATCAAATTGGTGAGATTATCCCAGGTCATAAAGCCGTGAACAAAAATCATGGAAAAAACGGTCATCACGGCGAGTACGATAACGGGGGCGTACCTTCGGACAATGGCTCTCCGGGCATCATCCCTGATTTTCCTGACAAACTGCACGGCTACCGTGTCGTGTTCCATGCCTAAATCTGCTGCTTTTCCCATTTTATTTTCCACATTTTAAAGAAATACGGAGGGACACCCGCCCTCCGTATACACTGTTATTTCAGTTTCGGATTGGGGATTATCGAATCCACCGCGGCATCCAAATTGGCATAATCATATTTCGGCCTGTTTTGGACGTAGTTTGTTATCATGGAATCCACATTGTCCTTGGTAACAAGAATGGTCTTGGTATAAAACATACGCTTCGCCTGGTCCATGGTCTGAGGATTGAGCCTGCCGGTTTTTGCCGCGTACGCATAGGATACGCCGTATCCCCCGGTTAGATATCCGTCGTAATAAATGGTACTGACCAGCGTACCTTCCTTGACGGCGTCAAGAGCGGCAGCGATGCCGTCAATACCGCATACTTTCACCCTGCCGGCAAGTCCCTTCTGCTTCAACGCCTCAATAGCGCCAAGCGCCATTGTGTCACCGGCGGCAAATATGGCGTCAATGGCTGTCCCCTCGGCCTGAAACCTGGTAAGCCAGTTTTCCGTAACGGTCAGCGCGGTCGTTCCGTCAAAATTGCCGATCTGTGTGTCCAGCAGTTTAATGTTGGGATATTCCGAAAGAGCCCGTTTAAGGCCGAGATTCCGCTTGAAAGAAGCATCGTTGCCCTGAACGCCGTACAGTTCCAGCACATTGCCCCTGCCGCCGATTGAATCAAAAAGTGTTTTCGCGGCAAGGTAGCCGTTCGCTTCGTCATCCTGGGTCATGAATACTACCCATTTGGTATAATCCGTGGGAACTATGCTTGCTTCCTTGTTAAACAAATTGACGTAATAAACATCATTCTCTTCGCACAGCGCGGCGATATTGGGCGTTATTCCGATAGTTATCGGATCAACCCAGAGGACACCGTCAGAACCGTACTTTGCGACAAAGTTCTGAATATTATCCCACTGTACCGGAGCTTCCCTGCCGGTCATAATCACCAGTTCAGCAGACCCCGCGGGCAGACTGTCAACAAAGGCCTGGGCTCCCCTTGCCATGGTGGCCCACGCTTCGTTGTCCATCGCAACCATGCTGAAGCCGATGTACACCTTTTTCGAGGCGGCGGCCGATTGTCCTTTCGCCCAGACCGCGGTCCCGGCCATGAAAAATATCAGCGCCAGCGCAAACGTCCATGACCATTTTGTTTGTTTTTGCATTCTTTTCCTCCACTAAAGATAAAAAATAATTAATGCTCCATAGGGAACATTTTTGAATGTTGAAACACCTCACCCCCTTTCCATTTATAATAGCTGTGATGGCTTCCTCCTACAAGAAAGCACGAGTCGAATACTCCCCGTATAGATTGGCACCCAAGGTTTGGTCTTTATGATCCCTTCATAACCGTTCCTTGGACAGGACCTTGACGGTATTGTAAAACATATCAAAACAGGACTTATCCTGTTTTAACGCCACATTCATATAGATACAGTCCAGCAAAACCATTTGGGCTATATTCTCGCAGGCGGGCTCAAATGCCTGCTTATGGGTCCGGTATTCCATGTTGGCGTTGTTAAAGGCGGTGAGAAAACAGACATCCACCGTTTGGGTCAGGGGAGATCCATCCGCGCTGGTTATCCCGACGGTCACCGCCCCCCGCAATTTAGCTTCGTAAATATTATGCACCACCGCGGCGGAACGGCCGAAATTACTGATTCCGAAAAATACATCCTTGTCAGAACAGGTGGTGGCGGCGACAATCTGCTCCTGGGTATCGGAGTAGGAAAAAGAATTGATCCCAAGGCGATTAAAGCGGATTCGGCCGCTTTCCGCGGTAACATACGAACGGCCAACCCCCAAAAAAACCAGATTTCGGACATTGATGATAAGATTCGTTACATATTCCATCTTTTTATAATCAATGGTCTGCATGGTATCCGAGAGCATTTGGATATTGCTTTGAAACACCTTTTTTCCCACCTCTTCCACCGAATCATGAGGGGAAGTACCGCCATACTCAAAAACGATCTTGTTATCCGCCGGTTCTGTCTGAACGCTTTCATCCCCGTTCATCGCCGCCTTTGCCAGCTCAAGCTGGAACGATTTAAAACTGCTGAATCTCAACAAACGGACAAACCGGGTAACCGATGCGATGCTGACCCCGCTGGCGGTAGCCAGCTGGCTGATTCCCATGGTAAGTACCTTATCGCCGGACTCAAAAAGATAATCCGCGATTTGCTTCATGGCCGGGTTGAACTCGGAATATCTGTTTTTTATCTGAAGCATTACCAGCGGGGTAGCCTGGGAAAGGGGCATCCGCAATCCTCCTTATAAATATGGTAGCTCCTTTTTTATAACTTGTCAACTTTTCTTATAAATAAAATTTCCATGAAAATTTTTTTCATGAAAAATGATTTTCATGTGGTTTTTAGAGGAAGCGGAGCCGGCTTCTGTTATGGGGTATGCCCGGCCCGCATTTCTTTCAGTTCCTTCATAACGGGATTGGTTCTGCCGAAATAATCGGATAGTTCCTTGAATTTACGGTACAGTACCGAATACCCCTTCACCTGCTTCGGATCCGGCTGATACCGGTGTTCCTTGAGCTTGCTCATGGCCGTTGCGGCTTCCGTAATATGATCGTACCCGCCCCGTTCCGCCCCCGCGGCCACCGAGGCGTACATGGCGGCTCCCAGGGCCGCGGTTTGTCCGGAGGCGGGCAACCGTATTTCCCGGTTGGTAATATCCGCATAGATCTGCATGAGGAAAGGATCTTTTTCCGCAATGCCCCCGCAGGCATAAATTCCTTCAATCCGGACTCCCGCGGACTCAAATGCCTCCATGATCAGCCGGGTCCCAAAACCGGTAGCCTCCACCAGGGCGCGGTAAAGCTCCTCGGGCTTGGTGGTCAAGGTATATCCCAGGATAAGCCC
>JAISQR010000554.1 GCA_031274035.1 Treponema sp.
GCTCCCATAAACAAAGTGCGCCTGATAATCTACAACAAAGACGCCTTAAAAGAAGCCGGTCTTCCTGAGCCCCCCTCCAAATGGGGCGATCCTTCGTGGAACTGGGATACCTTCCGGGATTATGCCATCAAGCTGACTAAACGCCAGGGTAACGTAACCACTCAATGGGGTGTTGTAGGATACGGAGACGGAGCGCTTGAGCAGATTTGGACCTCCAATATCAACGGAGTAGGTTTGTTCAGTGCCGACGGAAAGGCTACCGGGGCCAATAAAGAATCCCGCGAAGCCATTCAATATCTGGCGGATCTTATCCATAAAGACAAGGTACATCCCCTCTGGGGAGAAAGCAATACCGGAGCCAAGTGCGATAACATTTTCGTCTCGGGACAGGCCGCGATGTATATTAACGGTACCTTCGGTTTCAGCAAACTCCGCGAGAGCGCAACCTTCGATTGGGATGTTGCCCCGGAACCGATGAAGAAATATTCGTATAACGAAGGTTCTCTTGTATTATACGGCATACCCGCAAAAACAAAAAATCCCGACCTGGCGGCAAAATTTCTTTTCTATCTTGGTGAGGAATTTGCTCAGAAAATTTTCGCTGAAAAGGGCAATGTTCCCATAACGAAAAAATATGCGGAAAAATATTATATACAACCCGGCGTAAAGCCTACCCGTCAGCAGGTTGTTCTTGACGGGATGAATTATCACAAAGGCGTCAGTTATTCAGACTACACCGATGAGGGTAAACGGCTGTACCGTGTCTATCTCCATCAGGTATGGGCCGGTGAAATGGGTGTCGAAGAAGCAATGTCTAAGGCCGAAGTTGAGGTTGAGGCCGCTTTAGCCGGTAAGCGCTAGGGTGATTGAGCCGATGCGCAGGGAATAATTTCCCTGCGCGTTTTTTATAATCCGCATTGGAGAGGTCTGGGATGGGACGGAAAAAGTTACTTGGGAAAGAGGAGTTTGAGGGATGGATTTTTATCCTTCCTATATTACTCGGGGTGGTGGTTTTTAGCTTTGTTCCGGTGATCTACTCACTGGTAGTAAGTTTTACCAACTGGGATGGTATCAATCCGCCCAAATTCACCGGATTCGAAAACTACATCCGCTTGCTGTTCGAGGATGAGTATTTCCATAAAGCGGTATTTAACACCTTTGTTTTTACCTTTGTGAGTGTCCCTTTGGGGATGGCCGGAGGCTTATTCCTTGCGATGTTGGCAAACCAGCCCGTGCCGTTCAAAAATGCTTTTAGAACCGCTTATTTCGCCCCCTCAATCACTTCGACGGTGGCGATTGCCCTTGTTTGGGGCTTGATATTTTCCCCGAATACAGGATTACTGAATTCCACATTGAATATGTTGGGCATAAACGGACCGGATTGGTTGGGGACCTCAAAGTGGGCTATGCCCGCCGTTATCCTTGTTGAAGTATGGTTTGTGTCAGGATACAATATGGTGATCTACCTTGCCGGTTTGCAGGGAATATCGGAATCCCTCTATGAGTCGGCCCGTTTGGACGGGGCCAACCGGTGGCGCCAGTTTATCCATATCACGCTGCCCATGCTTTCTCCGACAAGTTTTTTCTTAATGATAACCTCGGTTATCAGCTCATTCCAGGTATTCAACCTGATATACGTCCTTACCCAGGGCGGTCCTGCTTATGCGACAACCGTATATATCCATTACCTGTACCTGAATGCGTTCAATTATTTTAAGATGGGATTCGCAAGTTCCATGGCATGGCTGCTCTTTATTGTTCTGGCGGGGATCACCTTCGTTCAGATGAAAATGCAAAAACGTTGGGTTCATTACGAATAGGAGGCCGAAATGAGAAGGAATAGCCCTGCTGCAATAACGTTGAGCGTACTCAATTACGGCTTTATGATTTTTATTGGTTTTACGATGCTGGTGCCCCTGTTTTGGATGATTTCCACATCCCTTAAGATTCCTACGCAGATAGCCGCGTATCCCCCGATATGGATTCCAAGACCCCTAGCCTGGGGAAATTATCCGACGGCCTTTAAGGCAGCGCCCTTTGTTCTTTTCTTTTACAATACCTTTAAAGTATCGATATTGGAAACCTTTGGAACTTTGATCATTTCTTCCCTCGCGGCGTTTTCCTTTGCCCGGCTGCGCTTTCGCGGCAAAGAGGCGGCGTTCCTGGTTTTGCTTACAACGATGATGATACCGTATACCGTCAGGGTCATTCCCCTCTACGCAATGTTCAAGATGTTCGGTTGGATAGACACCCACACGGCTCTGATTGTTCCGCCCATACTGTCCAATGTTTTTGGTGTTTTCCTGCTGCGTCAATTTTTCATGTCCCTTCCTATGGACCTGGACGAAGCCGCCCGTATAGACGGGGCAAGTTCCTTCACGATCTATTCGCGAATAATTATTCCTTTGTCAAAACCGGCGCTGGCAACCCTCGGCCTTTTTACATTCAGGACCGCATGGAACCAGTTCCTGCCGGCTTTGGTGTACATCAATTCCCAGAAAAAATATTTGATCACCGTTGGCTTAACCATGTTCCAGGGTGAGCACGAGACCGCTTGGAACCTCATGATGGCCGGGGCGGTTATTTCGATCATCCCCATAATTGTGCTTTTTGCCTCGGCGCAAAAATACTTCATCCG
>JAISQR010000467.1 GCA_031274035.1 Treponema sp.
GAGGGTTCCCTTCCGCCGCACCGAGCCTTTTATCCTCCCCCCGGACGCTTTCCCGGCGAAAGCCCCCGGCGAGGCGGAAGACGATGAGGAGGCTTTATAGAAAGGGAGTGAATTCGACCTGGACCCTGCGGGCCGCGCTGACGGAAGACAGGATTTTGAGCGAAAAGACAGTCCGGCCGGTGGTTGTTCGCGCCGAAGGGGTTTAATACCCAAGAGCCGCTTGCGCCAAACCAACGGTTCAAGGTATTAAACTCCGAAGCGCGGCCGCGCAACCACCTATAAAGCATTTTCCAAAACTGTTCGACGGGAATGCCTCTATAATCTAAGGTTGCGGTTCCAAAATCTGACATTTTGGAACTGCCTCAATCGATTCATTTTTTGTGTTTATCCTGACTTTTGTTCCTAATTATGTGCCGTTTTTATACGTTTTCATACTGCAAAAGGTCTTGACAAATAAAATTTTTCGGAAAATACTAATTTATCTTACTAAAAGGTTTTACTAATGGCATTTGAAGCGGTTCCAAATGGTATGGGAAAAGCTCTAAAACCTTTATGAATAGCAGGAAGGTGAGGTAAGGAAATGACAAAGAAAGTATTACTGGCCGGAGAATCATGGATGAGCTATACCACCCATGTAAAGGGATTTGACGCGTTTTATACGTCAACCTATGAAACGGGTGAGAAATGGCTGAAGGCCGCCCTGGAGAAGGGCAGATATGAAGTTGACTTTATGCCCAATCACTTAGTCGGCGAACAATTCCCCTATACCGTGGGGGATCTTTCAAAATACGCCTGTATAATCCTGTCCGATGTCGGGTCTAACACCCTGTTATTGCCCCATGCGACCTTTACACGGAGTGAGCCGAAACCCAACCGCTGTATCGCCATCCGCGACTATGTACTTGCCGGAGGCGCCCTTTTAATGATAGGCGGTTATCTTACCTTCTCCGGGGTGGATGCCAAAGGCCGCTGGGGCAAAACCGCCGTACAGGAAGTTCTCCCTGTCAAGGTGTTTGATACCGACGATCGCTGCGAACACAGCGAAGGCATTGTCCCCTCGGCGGCGGCGCCCCACAAGGCTTTGGAGGCGGTCCGGGGAACCTGGCCTGCGCTGCTGGGACACAATAAGACAGAGCTGCTGCCCGGGTCGGAGTTGGCGATGACCATCGGGGACGATCCCTTTATCGCTTTTTCTTCCCACGGTAAGGGGAAAAGCGCTGTCTTCACATCGGATTGCGCTCCTCATTGGGGGCCTCCTGATTTTGTAAATTGGGAGTACTACGATACGGTCTGGCAGGGTATCGTGGACTATCTGACCAGCAGCTAAAGTTATGCCGGAGCTTGTTAAGGACCCGTGCACGGGTCCTTAAGGTTTTCGGGATTTCCGGCAAAAAAGGAACCAGCCATAAGAACCACGATCAAGGATATTGCAAAAAAGACCGGGCTATCAATTACCACGGTATCGTTGGTTCTTAACCGCAAGGGCGGCAAATTTCCCGCCGAAACAAAAAGGGCGGTGCTTGAAGCGGTGGACGCGCTGAACTATCGTCCCAATCAGCTTGCCATCAGCCTTCTTACCCGGCGGACCCATACCATCGGCCTGATCATTCCCGATATAAGCAATATATTTTTTTCGGAGCTCGCAAAGGGAATAGCGGATCGCGGCCGGCAGGATGATTATACGGTAATTCTCTGCAATTCCAACGATGAATATCCGCTGGAACAGCAATGTATAAATACCCTGGCCGACAGGAGCGTGGATGGGATCATCATGGTCATGTCCGCTGAAAGTTTTGGCTCTAAAAACAAGGAATGTGTTTCCGTTCTTCTCTCCCTGGGCTTCCCTGTCATATTGGTAGACTGTTTTAATGATTCAGACGACTTTAGTACCATAACTATAGACAATAAACAAGGCTCCTGCCTCGCGGTACAACATCTGCTGGATTTAGGCCACAGCCGCATCGGCTGTATCAGCGGCCCCCAGAGAATAAAGACCAACCGGGATCGGCTTGAGGGCTATACTAAAACCCTTAAGCAGGCAAACCGGAGTCCTGAGCCCGCCCTGATATACGAAGGGGATTTCCGGTATCATGGCGGCTACGAGGGAGCTCTTCATCTGCTGAAACAAAAGCCTACGGCCATATTTTGCCATAACGATATGATGGCGATTGGCGCGGCCAAAGCGGTGAAGGAAAAGGGCTTCAGCGTACCGGAAGATATTTCCATCATAGGCTTTGACGATATTTTTTTCACCCAATACATGGATGTGCCTTTGAGCACTGTGGCGCAGCCGGTGTATCACATGGGGCAGGAAGCGGCCGCGGTACTGCTGGAGGAAATTGCCGACGGAAACAAACCAAAGCGCCGCATTATGTATCCGCCCCGCTTGATTATCAGGCAAAGCACCGCGCCGCCGCCTAGCAGCCGCGGACCTTCGGTCCGATTGTACTTGTAGGTTTTCATGGCTTTTTTAGTTAAAAAAACCATGAAAACCACGATAAATGGGCATGCTTTCGGAGTTTGTAAGGTAAAAAACCGCCTTGCAGGCGGTTTTTTGAGATTATATGCGCGAAGCGCAACAAACTCCTAATGCTCCCTCAGTTCCTTAGAAACCATTCGGGCCGGATTTGTTCAACAAAGCGGCAATAGCATCCAATAGCTTCTTCTATTGACTCCACCGCGATCTTTTCATTGGGACAATGACATTCCCCGGGGCAGCCCGGCCCAAGAATGACAAAAGGCAACTCAGGATAATAGGGGATGACCAGGGAAGCGTCGGTAAAGTAATAGAGCCCCGTTGACTGCTTGCCGGCTTCTTCTCTGCGGGACTTGATGAACCATGCGACTGCCGGATGCCCTGTGTCGGACTCCAGGGCCGCGCGGCGATCCCGGCAGTTCCAATGGATCGAAAGTCCCGGATGCTTCCGCTCATATTCCGCGGCGATATTCCTGAAAATTTCTTCCACCCCGTCCCCCGCCGGCCCGGTTTGCGGGATATACCGGATATCGGCGGAAAAATCCGCCTTGTCCGGGATGACATTGATTTTAACGCCTCCGGAACATTGTGTGACAGAACAAGTACTGCGTCCCAGAAGAGGGTTTTCTCCCGGCAGCGCGGCAATTTCCTTTTTGATCTCTCTCAGATACTCCCATCCCAGTTCCAGCGAGTTTATTCCTTCTTCCGGCATAGAGGCATGGCTGGTCTTGCCGCGGATGGTAAAGTCATACCAACCCAGCCCCTTTTCGCAGATCCCCGGATGCCCGTCCGTTGGTTCGCAGACCACAAGAAAGGACAGATGATCGAGCCAATGAGCCTCCCGTAGCGAGCGAATCCCCGATCCCGCAGCTTCTTCGTCGGCGGTAAAAAAACAGCGGAGATTCACCGGCGGCGGCCCCTTACGCAGATACCGGAGGCAGAGACCGATCATCGCGGTGAGCCCTCCCTTCATATCCGCCGCCCCCCGGCCATAGAAAAAACCGCCCCGCTGTACCGGCCTGAAGGGATCGCTTTGCCAATCGGCCGCGTTACCGGAAGGCACGGTGTCCAGATGCCCCACAAAGCCAAGGGTAATTTCAGGATTACGACCGGACAGGCAGAAAACCATGCTGGCCCGCCCCTCGGAATGCCGCAGCAGATGGAAATCCTGTTCCCGCGCTCCTTCATTAAGGAGGTAATCCCGAATGTATAAAGCCATCGCTTCCTCATTCCCCGGCGGATTAGCGGTGTTTATGCTTATTAACGCCGAAAGAACAGCCTCGATTTCATCCCGGTGTGTCATAAGCCTATAGTATCATGAAAAACCGCTGAAATGCTATAATTTAGGCAGGAGTTTGCGTCGAACCGCAGGTTCGAGCTCAGACGTATGGTTGTAGAGCTCAGACGCATGGTTTTTGCCGACCGATTGGGCGATACGTCGGTGCGATAGAATATTGTTACTAGGGTATTCTTATATTATACTTAGTGAAAGGAATTTATTATGAGTATCAGGATGGACAAGCTGATCAAAGCCATCGCGGAGGCATTGGATATTGTGGAGGGGGAGCTCCTTGGCGCGAGCACGCATCACGGCAAGCGTATCGCGGCCCTTTCCGCCGCCATGGGGAATTATTTCGGTATGGATGAAGAGAAGGTGCGCGGATTGGCGGTATGCGCCCTGCTGCATGATAACGCCTTGACCGAATACATTCTTTCCGAACGCGAGGACGGCATGCAGGATCCCGCCATGAAGCTGCACTGCGAATACGGGGAGAGAAATGTAGCGGCCTTTGGCTTAAAGGGAGACATCAGCGGCTATATTTTATATCACCACGAATGCGCGAACGGAATGGGGCCTTACCAGAAGAAAGAAGGCGAATTCCCCCTGGGCGCTGAAATCATCGCAATCGCGGATACTATTGATGTTATTCACCATCTGCAAAGAATATCGCCTAAGGAACTGCCCGGTATCAGAAAGAGCATATCGGAAGAGACCGGCGTAAAACATACGGCCCGGGCCGCTGAAGCCATGCTCCATGTATTGGATGAGGAAATGCTCTTTGCCCTGCGGGATGAAAATATCCTCAAGACGTCGGAAAGGCTGTTTCTTCCCTGGCATGTTGACGTAGGGGACGATATTGTTTTTAAGCTGGGGAAATTTATTACCCGCATCATTGATTATAAGTCGGTGTTTACGCGGAAGCACTGTACGGGGATCGCTCAAAAGGCCTGGCACATGAGCACGGTATACGGATACGAGGGGCCTCTGCGCTCGCAATTCTATTTAGCGGCGGCGCTCCACGACATCGGCAAGCTGGCGACCCCGGTAAGCATTCTGGAAAAGCCGGCCCGGCTTAACGACGACGAATTCAACGTAATAAAAAATCATGTCTATCTGACCTATACGCTGTTGAAGGACATAGACGGTTTTGAGAATGTCTGCGCGTGGGCTTCCAATCATCATGAAAGGCTTGATGGCTCAGGCTACCATTTTGGAAAGAAAGACGAGGAACTTGATTTTAACTCCCGCCTTTTGGCGTGCCTTGATGTTTATCAGGCGATGACCGAAGAGCGGCCCTATCAGTCCAAGCGGGATCATAAAACCGCCCTGGAGATACTCAGCGATATGGGCCG
>JAISQR010000562.1 GCA_031274035.1 Treponema sp.
CCGCCGTACGTGTTGTTTTTCAAAGAAGCTGCGTAACCACTGGAAGGCTTTTGAGATGGTTTTCTTTTACATCAATTACGGCTTTATTTGATACCCGGCATACTTTCTGGATCACCACCTGGCATTAAAGCCATCGCTGAAATCACTGATATCAGCAATAGTACTGTTAGCGTCCAGCGTGAATTTGGGGCTGAAAAAGAAGGTAAAACCGGCGCCGATCTTTCCTATTAAACGCTCCCAATTCGGGCTAACCTTCAGGCTGTCCGTCTGGGAACTGCCGACATTGGAAATAATGCCGTTAGTTTCATTGCCGTATTGGTCTGTGGTGTCGGTAACGGTATAATCATACCCCTGGGGGGTAACCCGCGTCTTTGTATTGGTAAAGCCAAAGCCGACTTGCACGCCCGCGTTCAGCTTAAAGCGGTTGGGCGCCGCATAAAAGGAAGCGCCCGCGCTCAATACAGGCCGAATTGAAAAGACGGATGTTTCGGTCAGCGTCCTGTCCGTAACAACGGTTGTCCTGTCTACAAGGTCGCCGCTGGGCGCCCCGTTCTTCCAGGTCTTCAGGGTCTCGTCTACCTTTTCTGTGCGGCTCTTATCCGAAGAGGTTTCGATGCCTACCCCAATTTCGGCGCTAAACCCAAGCGCAAGGCGTTCGTCAATTTCTTTGGTAATGCTCAAAGACGGGGTTACGGCGTGGTTAAAGGCGGACTTTTCCGTTATGGCAAACTCGCCCTCATTCTTTACCGTATAAATATTCGCGGTGTCTGACACCGTTTGCTTGGCATTGGACCACTCAACTTCCCCCGCAACGGAGCCGCTTCTGCCGAAAATATCCCAGTCGTTGGAATACAAGTCAAAGTTGATGCCGTATTTAATGCCGAAAGCGGCTTCCACCCCGTTGCTGTTCAGAAAGGTTATATCCGCGCCGGCGGTAAAATCCGGTTTGATATAATTTTTGCCGTGCCCCTGCGAATTGGATACAGAATCCCCTATAACCTTTCCGGTTTGGGTATCTTCAAAATAATCTTTGGTGATCTGGTTTTTGTTCTCCCGGTGAAAGCCCACCGCAATATCAACATACGGGCTGATGGACAGTCCGCCCAGGTCCAATCCCATACCCCAACTGAGGCTGGGGGTAAGATCGCCTTTGATATAAGAGTATGAGTCCAGCTTGTTGGTATAAGTTACCGAATTACCCGATATATTCTCTAATTTTGGTTATGGTAAGATTGGAGGGGGCGTCCTGGGTGGTAATGTCTTCCTTAAAGCCCATGCCGCCGATCCCCAAGAGTACGCCGACTTCGTTACGGGAATAGAAGCCGTTACCTTTGGTTATTTTTTCGGTCCGCTTTACAGTAAGGTTGTTATTTGCGTCGTAGGTCCCGATTATGCTTTCTGTTTCGTCCGCAGTATTTTTATCCCAGTAGGGGGGGGGGGGGAGGAGGGGGGCTGCCGGACTGGGTCTCATGAATGGAAGAACCGATATTGCCGCTATACAGGGCGCCCAGGTAGATGCCGCCGAAATGCCGGGCGTACCCTAAATCAAGCCGGTAGTTATTCCCACCATTAGCGCTGTCGTCGACAATACCGGCAAACGCAAAGTATTTGTCAAATTCAACATCCCCGTAGCTATGGACGTTAAGGAAATTATCCACATCCGTACCAAAGTTGCCGATAGTGGCCTTGCTGGTATTCGATTCCGGTTCGGGAATAACCGGCGTCTCCGCCGCCGCCAGCGGGAAAACCGACAGAACCGCCGCCGCTTAACGGGCGGGGGTTAAAAAAGCGCCGCACAAGGGCACGAACCACTTGTCAAATTCCACGCCGGAATAACTGTGGACATCCAGATAATCGTCCACATCGGTAGTAAAATTACCAGCCGTAGCTTGTGATGTGTTTGATACCTGAGCGGCCGCGGGCATGGTCAATGCCAGTACAGTGATAAAAACAACCATTATCACTTTCTATCTTTTGTTCATAAAGTTCTCCTTTAGAAACTTTAAAAAATCGTAGCGGAATCGGCAAGAATTGCTTATTTCCGCCGGTAGATAACATCTACTAAAAGTCATTATATCACAAAAAATAAAAATTCCAATAATAACGCCATTTTCTTTGAAGAAAGAAAAACAAAAAAAGTTCTCAAATTTGCAAATCGCGCACATCCCAGGAGTTTGTTGCGCGAAGCCCCACAAACTCCTAGGACCGGCGGCGTAAAATTATTTTTCATTTATAATTCGGCAGCCAGACAAGGGGGCCTGTCTCCCATTCGGAGGCATAGCCCCCGGCGGAACCTGCCGCGCCTGCCGGAGACAGCGGGCGGAAGCTGAAATTTATATTTGCAAGCGCGGCGGCGCGGAACGAAAAAACAGGCGGTATAGGTTTTTGAAGGCCCTTGTATTCCGCGCCTGGAATAAGCGCCGCGCAGAGAGCCGGCCGCGGAAACAGGTACTGTATCTCCGCGCCTTTTTTTGCCTCCCCCAAGCCGGTCATGGGGGGAAGCCTTATATCCACATATATCCCCAGAAAAGCCCCTATGCCGCCGAAAAGCTCCGGCAAGTCCTGGATAAAAGCCGTACCGGAGCGGAATTTCCCGTCCCGCCCGCCGGCAAGGCTCTCCGTGCGCAGGGCCCCCGCAAGCCGCTTCAATGTTTCCCTTGAAAAGGGCCGGGGCAGCACGGCAAGAGGAACAGCCAGGGGGAAGGCATACGTTCCCTCAAAATCCCCGGCAAACAGGACGCGCCGGTAAGCGCGCAGCACGGGAAAAGCGTCCCGGTGCGGTATAAGCGCCAACAGATACACAGATTCTCCTAATTTTTAAGGCAGAGGAATTTGCGGGGCTTTGCCCCACAGTCTCGAACCCTAAACCCCAACCGGGGTTTTTAGCCAGCAATGTTACTTTTAAGAAATTCAACCGCTAAAGGCACGAAAAAGAAAATATAACCACGGACCTCACTGATATCACTGACTTTTTGTTCAAAATTCCCTCTTCGTCCGTGAAGTCTGTGTTGTCCGTGGTTATAAATCTTCATTCATATTTACGGGTCAAGTTTAGTGCCCTGGGCTAAAGCGGTTGTTTTCTTTTCGTATGTTTCGTGCATTTTCACGGTTAAAAGTAAAACCGCTGTTTTTTAGCGCTCCTCTATGTTCAAAAGAGGCGTTATATTGTATACTAATAATACCTTTTTAATCGAGGGAGTAAAAATGAAATATAAAACTAAACTGCTTGCGGACCGTTTTACCGGCTGCCTTTCCCAGTGGACCGGGGTTGAATGTATAAGCCTAAATGAAGCCGCGTTTGAAGACACCCTGGACCCCTATTTTGCCCTTATCTTTGATATTTTTTATTCAGAGCCTATCCCCGGCGCGGAAGAAAGATGGAAGCTGTTCGGCGGGGATGTGTCCGCGTTTGAAACTTCGGGCGGGGAAAATAAGGATCGTTTTCTTATAGGTAATATACCGGTTAGGATGGAGTATAAATCGATCTATGATATAGAAAAACTTATAACCCTTGCCGATACGAAACTTGAGAGCCTTTGGCTTGTCAAAGATTCAGGAACCTACGGCTATTACCGCCTGGCCTATGGGGAGATACTTTACGATAAAAGCGGCTGGATTGGGGGTGTACGGACCAGGCTTAAAAACTTGGGGGACGGCTTCTGGGAGCAGATGCGTTTTATTCACGAATCCAAGATGGAACATTCCCTTAACGATCTTGGCGCGGCCCTTTTCCAGGGGGACGATTATTATTACCTTATCTCATCGGCGCTCTTTATTAAATACGCATGCCTTACCCTTTTCTGTATTAACCATCGTTTTGAACCGAGCCACCGGGCATATTACCGGCAGGCGCTTGAGCTTCCCGTTCTTCCCGATTCTTTCCGCGCTCAACTTGAAAGTTTTCTCCACGGCGGCGCCGAAGCTACCAATGAAAGAAAATACGCTCTTGCCCAGCTTATCGCAAAGGGAATCATCGTTCTTTAGGACTAAAATTGAAGACTAAAATTAACCGCTAGGAATATGTATGCATTGTTTTAAGCCCTGGGCTGTATGCCTGCTTTTTTTCGTTCCGCTTCTGCCGGCGACCTGCGCGTTTAAAAAGACCGCCGATTTTTCTTTTGACGGGGGTGTCCAGGGGGGCGGGACGGTTTTGTACGGCTTATCGCCCGACGCCGTACAGGGGCTGTTCGTTTTTTCTAAAAACCCCAGGCTGGACTATGTGCTGGATGACGCCCTTCCGGCGCCGTCCCTTTGTTCCCTGGAGTTGGAGTACGAGATCGACGCGGCGGCGGAAGAAATTGCGGCTTTTAGAGAGAATTTTGTACTTACCCTTGAAATTGAAGGGAAAACAGCCTGGGAACTGCCCCTGGATATAGGGCGGCTTGGCTTAGACGCCGGGGGTATACACAGCTTTAGGTATGTAGTACCGCTTACGGAGCCGTTACTTGGAAAATTTTCCGTGTATGCCAGGAACGCCCCGGACGGGGAGGCAAAGCCTCTTGCTAAAGCGATGTTTGAAGGCCGGTCCTCGCTGCGGATCCGGGCCCTCCGTTTAACGGAAAGATGGTATGGTTTTGCGCGGGATTCCGCCGGAGGAATAGCCCTAAGCCCCTTTGTGTACCGGGAAGAAAAACAAGGGGGATCGTTTGTCATCAATGTGCCGGATACATACGCATTTAATGAATACGCTCAAAATGAACCGGCCGGATCGGATAGGGCGGGCGGCGCCTTTGAGGTATCGGCGGAGCTTCCCGCGTTAGACGACAGGCCGGGAGCTTCCGGCCCGGCCGCTTCCGTCCAGGCCGGTAAGCTGCGCTTTGAATACCTAGGGGGGCCTTTTGGGGAAAAGCAGCGCCTCTTCATTCCCGCCGGAGCGCTCCCCGGCGCGTTTCCCGTAAGCCTCTCCGCTGATGTTGTCCCGCTTTCTTTTAAAAGCGTTCCCGCCGGTCTGTATCCTTTTCCCCAGCCCATCCCCGCGGATCCCGGCGTCATCCTTTCCTACCCCCAGGGCAACTGGCGGGACAAACGCTTCGAGGTATTCCGGTGGGAGGGCTTCCCTTCAATACTGATCTTTGACACTGCCGATTATGCTATTCAGGATGATCTTTTTAAGCGGCTTGCCTTTTTTACGGAAAAGGCGGGTTTCCGCGGACGGCTTATGCGGGACAGCGAAATTGAGGATAAGCACGGCTGGAACGCCCACGACTACCGCGCCGAATCCCTGGCCGATTTTTTTGAAACGGCAAGGGATTCGGCTTTCCCCCTTCTTCCCGAGGAACGGCTGCTGGAGGAGATACTTGTCCGTAACGGCGTCATAATCCGCAGGGGGGATCGTATAGAAGCCGGGGAAGGGGCGGTTATCTCAATCTCGCGGCAGTCGTCGTCGGCTACCCGTAATCTATTAATGACGCACGAGGCTTATCACGGCATTTTCTTCCTTAACGAAGACTTCCGGCAGTTCAGCCTGAACCGCTTTAACGCGCTTTCCCCCCTGGTACGGCGCTTTACCCTTAATTTTATTGAATATCAAGCCTACGATTCCTCTGATGAATACCTGCTGATCAACGAATTTATGGCCTACATTATGCAGCAGGCCGCTTCCCAGGCCGGCGCGTACTTCGGCGGAAACCTTGCGGGCAGGCTTAATAATTCCTGGCGCAGAACCATACTTCCGCCTGCCGACGGGACGGGCAGGTTCTGGCCTGAAATAGGGCAGGCGTTTGAGCGGGAGGCCCGGGCCTTTTCCGCGTATACAAGGTCCCGCTGGAATCTGAGCGCGGGCAGGGTGTCCAGAATACGGGTAACCGGGGAAAGTCCAGTTTTCTAACTAAAACCTTCGTGTCGCAACGCGGTTAAATTTCTTCAAATTTGGGTATTTTCCTAAGTCAATAATGAAACTACGGATAAACAAAGTGCATACAAAAAGAAAATTTAACCACGGACCTCACTGATATCACGGACTTTTTGTTCAAAATTCCCTTTTCATCCGTGAAGTCTGTGTGGTCAGTGGTTATATTAAAAATTTGTCCTTACGCATAGGAGCCTGTGGGAGTTTGCAAATTTATACGATTTTTGGGCAAAGCCCCACAAACTCACAGACTCACATATACAACACAGACTGGCTGCTAACGGAATGTTACCAGAATTGTCTTAATTTCAAAGGCCCTAAAATCCAGCGCCAGGTCCTTCCCCGACACCGGCAGGGCTTGGGGGTTCGATTCCAGCATATCAGTCGCAGAAGCAGCGGCCAACTCCCCGGCGAAACGCAGAACAGCCCGTTCCCGCCCGCCAAGGCTCTCGTACAGGCGGACGACAAAACTATCGGCGGTTCCGGCTTCCGGGGCTTTAACGCTTTCGGCAATTACCCCTTTCCCCTCAATCGAGAACAGGGAATATTCAGCGCTTCCCTCCGCAAGCGGGATTTTTTCCGCAAGTTCCGTTACAGCCGGATCGTTCAGTTCGTAGCCGGCGCGGACAAGGCCGGAATCCCCAAAGGAACCGGTAAAGGGCAGCAGGGAATAGGTAAACCGCTGTTCCCCCTGGTCGGCGTTTTCGTCCGGGGCGGTTGGAGAACGCAGCAGGGTAAGCCGCATACGGCCGCCCGCTACATCGTGGCCGTATTTGCTGTCGTTTAACAGGGCAATGCCGCCCCCTTCTTCTTCCATACATATCCATTTATGGGCGCAAATTTCAAACTTGGCCCGGTCGCCGGGAAGATTCTTATGGGTATTCCGCAGTAAATGGCCGTACTGCACCTCGCAACGGACCTGGGTTGCGTCTACGGCGGTATCAAAACCAACCTTGAGGAGCCGCCGTTTCTCCCGCCAATCGATCTTTGTCTCAAAATCGATACGGGGCGCCGCGGCGTAAAACACAGCATCCTGGGTCAGCACCGATCCGGTTCCGATCTTATAGGTACGGCGGAGGCGCAAACATAGGGGGCCGTCCGCGGCCGTCTCTGTCGAAAGCAGCCTGGTTTCTTCCGTAAGGTACTTGGTCCAATCGGCGTCTATATCCCAGGCTTCCCATAGGACAGGCACATCCTGGGCGCTTATAAAGCCGTTAAACGTTCCCCCCGGAGCGACCAGTTCGCGGTTTCTTTTGGTATCAATAAGGCTGCTTATACGGCCGGCGCCGTCAAACTGTATTTGATAAAAGGGTGTTTTGAGGGTTTTGCCCGTATATATAAAGGGGGAGGGAGCGGGAGATGCTTCCGCCGGAACAAAACTGGTCCATCCCAAAGAGGGAAGTTTTGGGTTAAAGACGACTGCCTCTTTACCGTCCAGATCGGTATAACGCTGGAGGGGATAGATCGTTCCCTGGAAAGCGCCCGCGGCGGATTTAAGCGCCGCGGTTTTACCCAGCGCGGCGCTTCCCCTAAAGGTTACCGGATCGGTACGCTCCCAGGATAGATCGTTGAATACCGTTATACCGGCCCCCGCGGCGTCCATAATCTTCCGCCGTAAACCACGGGTAATCCCGGCCAGGGACGCTTCGATTTTCTGATACGCGGCTTCGGCTTCGGCATAGACCCTATTGATAGAAGAACCGGGAATAATATCGTGGAATTGGTTGGTAAGCAAAAGTTTCCAGTTTGCAAGCAGGGTTTCCTTGGGATAGGAAGCCCAGCCTTCCCGCGCGGCTATGGCGGAAAGCCATTCCGTATTACGCAGGCCGAATTCAAGGCGGCGGTTGTACCGCTTTGTTCTGGCCTGGGTTGTGTAGGTTCCCCGGTGCAGCTCAAGGTACAATTCGCCCCGCCATTCGGGCCAATCGATCCCGCTGCCGAATATACTGTCCAGGGCCGCGGATACCTTTTTCCAGGCCGCCTTGGGAGCGCCCTCCAGATTGGTAAGCCGCCGGGCCATTTCCAAATCCCCGCGGGTAGTACCGCCGCCGCCGTCCCCCTCGCCTACGGAATTGATCGCCGCTGCCTGAATTTCCTTATGCTGAATTTGACTCCATATTTCCGCGATATATCCGGGGCCTACCTTGCCGTTATACCCCTGCTTCCGGGATGAAATGTAGTGGGTTTTTACCGCGCTCCCGTCAATTCCCCGCCAGATAAAGGTATCGTAGGGGAAACGGGTGGTGTCGTTCCAGTTGATCTTACTGGTAACAAAATACTTAATACGGCAGCCCGCCAGTATTTGGGGGAGGGCGGCGGCATAACCGAATACATCTGGAAGCCAAAGCGTATCCCCCTCGTAACCCAGTATTTCCTTGACGGCCGCTTTACCTACCAAAAACTGCCGTATCAGGGATTCGCCGCCAGTAATATTGCAGTCCGCTTCCACCCACATACCGCCGTTAGGTTCCCAATTACCTTTTTGGTACGCCTCTTTTACCGCCGCAAAAATATCGGGATATTCGTTTTTTACGATCTCAAGCTGGGCCGCCTGGGTCTGTATAAAGACAAATTCAGGATACTCTTGGGCATAATGGACCATGTTGATATAGGTCCGGGCAATTTTACGTTCCGTCTCTCCGATATGCCAAAGCCAGGCGTGATCGATATGGGCGTGTCCTATAAGGTGTATCTCAGGCGTGGTAGGGCCGTTCTGTGCGGCCAGCAGGGGCGCTGTCTTTTGGGCCGCAGCGGCGGCTTCTTCTTCAAGCTCCTTGCCTGTAGACGAGTAGTGGATTCCCATAAGCGCGTCGTAGAGGCCCTTGAGGATACGGGCCTTGCGTAACGAATTGTCGTCCAGGATTTTGGCCAAATCAAAAAGGCAGGCGGCGTCATAGTAGAGGGCGTAGACCGGCTCAACCCGTTCCACCAGCGCCCCGCCTTCAAAAATGTTCGGATAATCATCGATATGCCTGCTCAGGGTAAGGATAATGGATTTCCCCTCAAAGGGGTGGCAGCCGGGATAGGGATGCCCCGAATACGACTCCAGACAGAGGCTGTGCTCCCTGCCGTCAGCGCTTACCTTTATTTTTTTATGGAAGGGATTAAACGCGCCGGCCGGTTTCCCGTCAATAAAGGCCAGGGTGTCGGCGTTGGGCCGTATCCGTAGAAAGAGGGGATAGGGGGAAGCCGCGGGGGTACAGAAGGAAGCGCGGAACCAAAAATAGCGCCACGCCTCCCCGTACTGATAGGGGGCGGAGATTTTTTCCCACGGAACCGAAGCAGGCGGCGTTCTATAGGTTTCGCCGGTTTGAAAAGCCTCAAATTCGAGGGGGGCAATCTCCCGGTAACGGTTTTGTTTAAGAAAATGTAAATACTGGGTAATCCGGTGTTCTACCTTTGGTATAAGCATATACGCTCCTATAAGAATTTTGGTCGGGAATGAAATGGTGAATATATTTATATTATATCGTTAATACGAAAATATATCAAAGTCCCGGCGGCGCCTTCCAGTAATTTTACTTTTGAGTCCCCTCCGAAAACCGGGGATTCAAACGGCTGGCAGTGAAGCGCCGAGCAGAAAACGGAGTATCAGCAAAAGAGTGTCCGCGGCTGCTACTGCTCTTTCTGTTCACCGGTCTGGGGCGGCTCTATGTCCGGCGGGAGGATTATCTTGTAATGCGGGGCGGTCATATCAAGCCCGGCCTCTTTAAACCCATCCTGAATATGCTGGAAAAGTTCTGAATAGATAGCCGCGGTTTTGCTTATCTCTTTGGTATAAACATTAATCTGGTAACGGCAATAGAAATCGTCCAGAGCTGTTTGAAGGACAAAAGGCTTGGGCTTGCTAAGCGTATTTTTGGTTTTAAGAGCCGCGGCTATGAGTATTTCGTGTATCTGGGTCCAAGGGGTGTGATAGGTAAAGGTTATCTCGGCATTGAGAATAAGACCATCCTCGTCCTCGTTAGAGGAGGTATTATAATTGATTATATTAGAAGTAAGAATACTTAAATTAGGATAGGTGATATATTCATTTTTTACGGTCTTAATCCTGGTAACAAAGGGCGATTTTTCCACTACAAACCCGGTATTATCTTGAAGCCGTATCCTGTCCCCAATTTTGAAGGGCCGCATATAGGTAATAACCAGGCCCGCCATAAGATTACCGATAACCGAGCTTGACCCAAGCGAAAAGATAATACCGATAAAGACAGAAATCCCCTGAAACACCTGAGATTCCGAACCGGGAAGGTAAGGATAGATAATCGCTATAGTAAAGGCATAGAGCAGCACTCTAAGTATATTAAAAGTAGGGTATGCCCAATCGGAGTAAAAACCCGGTATTATCAGTCTCTCTTTTGCAATTTGAACGGTAAAAAACTTTAAAGCGCGCAGGCTATACCGTGTTATGGTTAAAATAATAACAATGGTTATTAATTTGGGGATATATCCCAAGGCATTACGGATGATAGCCTTTAAGGGGTTCAAGATATAAGCGAACAAGGTTGACGCGATATGCTCTGTAGCAGGAAAAAGACTAAAGATTATAGGAACCGTAATGAAAAGCTGAAATAGGGTAATGATATATTTTGCAATCTTTGCCAGAAAAAGAATAACATTGATAATTTGCTTAACAGTGAGTATCCTTAAATTTTTAATGCTCAATGGTTTTAGTTTATGACCCAGTTGGGCGGCTATTTTTCTATTAAGAATTTTAAAACCCTGCCAGCTAAGCCAGATAAGAAGGGCCTGAACTACAATAATGGCAAGCGCTATACCCAGCCGCATGGTAAAATTCATAGAGTGGGTTTCACCGCTTACTATTTCTTCCAGCTTGTCCACCGGCTCCTCCAAAAATTCCATAACGGTTTCCGGCTCTTCGGTAGAATTTTCCGCAGATGTAGCATCAGAAACCGGCATGGAAACTCCGTCCGCATCCGGCGGGGAATCGTTTTCACCATTTTCCAGGGATAGTATATTGCATGAATAAAAAAGAACGCAAAACGTCAATAGCAGGAAGGGCCGTATCCTTGAGTTCCACATAGAAAACCTCTTTACAGTGTTAATAATGAAGGCCTCTAAAAATATCAGTCTTTAGAGATATTCTTACTCTAATACCAAAAGTAATATAGCAAATTATTTAAGAAGAGTTAATAGCTGTACGAGTAATGGAACCAATGTCAACAACTTAAGCCTCACCCGTTAAGTTTTTGATTGTGATGGAATTTGGATTTTCGGGGGTTATCAGGCCGCGGGTTTGAACGGCCGGGACGGACCGGTACTAACGCATGGGTGATCTCTTCTTTCAACCGTTCCATGAGCGCTTCTTTTTCTTTCTCTGACGATGTAACACAAGCGGCTATTAATACATCCTTTACCGAGCCTATTACCTGATTTACATTGGGCACATATTCGTATTTCGTTTTTATCCCTTTCCGTTCTTCTTTTACCTGTTCATTCATCTCATTCCTCGCTATCGCGCATACATTGCTCAGCGTCATCGTCGCCCAGTAGTCCTGGAGTATCGTGTTCTATGAATATCCTGAGAAGTTTTCCAGCGCCAGCTTGTTCTTCACTATCCCGTATTTTGTTTCCACCGGCCATCTCATAAAGTATAGTTTCTTAAATGATTTATACGGAAGCCCGTACAGATTAGTTATCAGGGTTTCTTCTATACCGCTGCTCAGTCTAAACCGGATGACCCGGACTGTCCCTATCGTATCAAGTTCCAGTACCGTGCTCCCCCGGCTAACTCCGTCAACCGCCACATTCCATTTCTCCCTCACCCGCATGACATACTTCAAACTGGCTTTTTCAAGCTCTCCTATCAGTTCTTTTGACGGATATCCCCGGTCAAAGACGAATATCGCCTCGTTTTCCGGGCAAATCTTCCGGTATTCCTTTATGTGGCCTATGGCTAATTCCCGTTCGCTGGTTCCTAC
>JAISQR010000487.1 GCA_031274035.1 Treponema sp.
CAGCGGGGATTAGCGGGATCAACCTTCATCCGGTGGTAGTAGAGCAGGGTGAGTACGTCCACAATGGACATGGACCCCCCGATATGGCCCGAACCGAGGTTGCCGATTTCTTCAATACAAAGCTTTCGGATTTCCTTAGCCTTAGCCTTTAATGTATCCAGCAGCGCTTTATCCATAATCTTCTTCCTTTACAAAGAGACTTTAATTGAAACTTCGCTTTAATGTTATACCGAACTCGGGGTTTTTTCAATGACCCCCTGCCGGCTTTTTCCATGGACGGGGGGAGAAGATAGCCACTTCACGGACAGACCAACACGGACAAGGAGGAAGGGGGAAGGGGGAAGGGGGGCCTGTTTCCATACGGTCGGTCCTCACCCGCTGCCTTGTTTTTCCGGCCCCCCTCCGCTCCGGCCCTTTGGGCCTACGCTACCCCCCACACATAAGGAAAGAAGAAGATTACCCACGGAGACACATTATGGACAGACATTAATCGAAGCTTGTCCGGGACCTGGCTACATGCTTTTGGCTGCTTTTGCTCCTTCATAAGCCGCATGGAGAAGTTTCCGGGCCTTGACTGCATCGCCTATGGGGATCACTGGTATGGATAACCCCGCAAGTTCATCAATCAGGGCGTTATCAGGAATGGTGCCGATTGCGGCTATGATGGTATCTATGCCGGAAAGCCGGTGTTCACTGCCGTCTTTCTCATAGACAACGCCGTCTTCCAGCACATTCACAACCTTGGCACCTGTCAGAATAGTCACATTTTTATGCAGCAATCGCGCTATAAGCATATCCCGTCCCGCCGAAAAATCGTCTGCCAGTATATCATTTTGCATCTCAATTATAGTGATTTTTCTGGCTCCTTGCCTCATAAAATAGTGGGGCTGCGCCAGGTAATCCGCAGTCTCACAGCCGACTTGTCCCCCGCCTATCACAAGGATATTGGTATCTATGGATTCTTCGCCCCTCAAGGCATCCCATGCGGTCACAATATTCTTATGGAGGCTGTTTTTCAGCCACGAAGGGATGATTGGCTTGCCGCCGGTTGCGACAATAACAGCGTCGGCGCCAAAATCTTCCACAATCTTTTTTGTTACCGCCTTATTTACTTCCACTCTAACGCCAAGACGGTGTACTTCTCTGATTTTATATTTTAATCCGTTTGCCAGTTCCTGCTTTGCAGGCGGATACGCCGCTAATTCAAATTGTCCTCCCAAGTGATTACTTTTTTCCATGGTGGTTACGTCATGTCCCCGCAACGCCGCGACACGGGCAGCCTCCAGGCCGCCGATGCCACCGCCTGCAATCAAGACCTTTTTCCTGAGGTCTGCCTTTTCAATATCTCCCTCCAATTCGTGGCCCACCTCGGAATTCATTGAACAAGAAATGGCGCCGCCAAACATCGTCGATGTGACGCACTCGGAACAGCTAATGCAGGGCCGGATATCATCCAGATTCCCATCTTTCACTTTATTGGGCATATCCGGATCGCATATCAGGGAGCGTCCCAAAAAGGTAAAATCAGCCTTTCCGGATACAATGATTTCTTCCGCGACCCAGGGATTCTTGATACGGCCAACAACCCCTACCGGAATAGACACGGCCTTTTTTATCTGTTTTGAATAATCCGCATTAAGCGCCATGGGCCCGCCGGCTGGAGGTATAATTGTTGAAGGAATTATTAACGTACCGTTGGATACATGCAGGTAATCAACAGAGGCTTCCTCGAATATCTTTGCCATAAGGCAGGTGTCATCTACCGTGAGTCCTTCCGGTTCCATGTGGCAGGCGGAGATCCGTACGCCAATCGGGTAGTCCGGCCCGACCGCCTTTCTGATAGCCGCTATGATTTCTATAGGATATTTCATACGGCCGAAAATATCGCCGCCATATTCGTCAGCGCGTTTGTTGTGCAAAGGCGATACCCAGGACCCCAAAAGGCCATGATTATGGGCGCAATGTACTTCGATGCCGTCACAGCCCGCTTCTGCGGCGCGTAAAGCCGCATTGATGAACAGTTGTTTTATTTGTTCCATTTCGTCAATGGTCAGAGCGTGGGGAATGCGCCGGAGATTGTAGATATGCGGAACACTGGAAGCGCCAATAGGCCCCAGTTGAGAAGGATCGTTAAAAAGGGGAATAGGCCCGGCATGGAGAAGCTGCGCGAACAGCTTGGTATCGTATTGATGGATAGCATCGGCCATCTTTTTCCAGCCAGGGACAAGAAAGTCATCGTAAATACCCATAACCCGCTGGTTGTAGCGTCTTTGCCCGTCAACATCGGCAACTTCCATGACGATAGCCCCCGCTCCGCCCTTGGCGAATTTGACAAAATACCGAATTAGCGCCTCGGTAACCTCTCCTTTTGTGGTACAGTGGCTGGTTCCCATCGGTGGGACAAAAATTCTGTTCTTCATCGTGAGATTGTTGATTTTGACAGGTGAAAAAAGATTGTCAAAATTGTTCTTCATAGGTTCCCTCCATAAATAATATTACCATGGTAATATTATTTATATCACCATAGTAATATTATGTCAAGAAAATTCGTCGGAAATCTCGAAAAAATGACATTTGCGGGAACAACTTCATTTTTATGGCCTATCCTGGTTATAATGACAAAGCTGCGGGAACCTCTGAAAATCCCGGCTTTTGGAGGTTTTCCCATATATCATTGCCAAAAAGGGGCGCCACATGGATTCAAAAACCAAAAGTTTACTTCAAAATACCGCCATCGAAATGTTCAAGCAGTACGGCTATGACAATGTTTCGGTAAATCAATTATGTAAAGCCTGTAGCGTATCAAAAACGACGTTTTATTTTCATTTTCAGTCTAAAAGGGACATCATCATCAATTTTTATTATAAGGCCCATAAAGACGCGGAAGAATATCTGCTGGGCATATTGGAAGGGGAAACGACGGTAGAGCAGTTATGGAATTTGGTAAGCCCCTATGTAAAATTGTCCTTTGACGCAGGGGTTTCAGTTACCAGAGAAGTGCTGAAGGAATTTTTGTTTGACAAAAAGGCCGCGATTTTGCCGGATAATGTGTACCTAAAAAAAGCAATGATCCAGCTACTGGAACGGGCCCAAAAGACAGGCGAGATACAAAATATGAGTGAAATAAATACGCTATCTGACGTAATGATTCATACGTTCAATGGCGTGACCTTTAGCTGGGTAATGTCCGATGGCGCCTTTGATTTGCTTGACAAAGCGGAACGCGCTTTTTCATGCCTACTCATGCCTAAACATAAGATAACGTAAAATTCGGCAATGGGGAAACGCAGGGGTGACTGCCACCCTTGCGGTTAAAAACTCTTCATTTTTCCTGTTATTATTGGAACGTCGGTCCCTGCTGGGCCGTAGGGGGGCCGGGGATCGGCCTGTTTATACCACGCCGCTGTGTGGAAACAGACCCTCCTTCCTCTTTTTTCCCGTCAGAGGGTCGCCAGCAGCAGGGCTTTTATCGTGTGTTTGCGGTTTTCGGCTTCGTCCCAGGCTCTGCTTTGGGGGCCGTCTATGACGTCGGCGCTAACTTCCTCGCCTTTGATCGCCGGGAGGCAATGGAGGAAAATGCTGTCTTTCCTGCCGGTTTTGTCCATGAGGGCCTGGTTGACCTGGTAGGGTTCGAGAAGCCGCCGCCGTTCTTCCTTTTTGTCCTCCTCGCCCATGGAGGCCCAGACGTCGGTGTACACAGCGTCGGCGCCCGCGGCTTCTCCGGTGTCGTCGCTTATGCGCAGTTCCGCGCCTTTTTCGGCGAAAAGGGGGCGGCAGCGTTCGACAAGGGCGCTGTCCGGGGTGAGGGCGGCGGGGCTGATGATCGAAAAGTTGATTCCCAGTTTCGCGGAGATTACCATGAGGGAGCGGACGACGTTGTTTCGTCCGTCACCTGAAAATACGAGTTTTTTGCCCCACGGGGGGCCGAAGTTTTCCTCGATTGTCATAATGTCGGCGAGGGCCTGGGTGGGGTGGAATTCGTCGGTCAGGCCGTTGTACACGGGAACGCCGGAGCACGCTGCGAGGGTCTCCACCGTGGATTACCTGAAGCCGCGGAATTGTATCGCGTCAAACATGCGGCCCAGAACGCGCGCCGTATCCTCGAAGGATTCCTTGACGCCGAGTTGTATGTCCTGCGTTGAAAGGAATACCGGATGGCCGCCTTCTTCCCCAAAGGCGGTTTCAAAAGCGCGGCGGATCCGGGTGGATCGCTTTTCAAAAAGCAGAGCCAGGGTTTTCCCCAGGAAGCGTTGTTCGATTTTGCCGGCTTTTTTTCGGCTTTTAGCTTTTTTGAAAGATCCAGCAGGAAGCGGATTTCTTCTTCCGAATAATCCAGCAGGGTTAAAAGAGATCTGCCTTGTAATGAAACCATGTATATACTCCCCGGAGGTCCGGCCGAACGGCCGGTTATGGTCAGTTTAACATGTCCGTACCCGTGATGTCTCAAAAGAAAATCTAGCCGAAAAAAGTGTGCCTCAAAACACAAAAATCTAGCCGAAGCGAATCCGCTACGCGGAAGTGGAAAGAGTATTACCCTTTTCCCGGTTGAATTGCAAGAGCGAA
>JAISQR010000585.1 GCA_031274035.1 Treponema sp.
CTTTCTTCAGTCAAACCAGCTTCATCGTAGAAGGTATGGTTATATATGAATTCAGGAATATGGATGTTTCGCCCGTTCATATCGGTTATATAAAGCAAAACATCACAGGTAAGCTTGTAAAGTCTTGGATACTCCCTGCCGTTAGCGGCAATGGTACCGGTAATCATGTACACGGGGTTTTGCATATCAAGAGTATATCCGCGCTCTATTAATTTTCGCCGCACAATCCTGGTGATTTGTTCATTACGGTCGCCGTTGATGGTCACGTTGTAGGAAGCAGTCTTATCAGCGACAATCATTGCCGCCGCGGCAGATATAGCAGTTTTTGAAATTATGAAAAAACTGGAATCTATCGCATTTCTTAATCTGGTCCCATAGAGATCACAGGCGGATCTACCAAGGTATATGTGATAAAGTTTATCCTGTTCCCACTGATTATACGGCCTAAGGGTGAGTTTTTTATTATCGGAACTCCAGAAGCAATAGAACGGTGACTTATCATCGTTATTTTCCTTTTTTAACATGATACTTTTTTCAACAAGAGGTCTTATCATGGGTTTGGTAAATAATAGTTCTATGGTTCCATCAATGGGTATTTGGGCCGGATTTGTTGTGTTTACCTGCGCCGGAAAAAGCATAGAGGCGGTGGGTGCGGTTTGTGCACCCGGATTTAACGCCTCGGGAGAAAGATTGATTTCATAGCGGTCAAATCCGGCGAATAATTCAAATTCGAGCGGTTCTATTCGGGCCATTGCCAAAAACGCATTTTGATCATCGACATTGGGAAGTACATAGAGCTTATAGGTTGAAACGGGTATGTCAAAACTATCGGAGGCGCCGGATTGTATCAGCGAAATTCTATTTTTGGGACTTGGTGTGTTGAACAGCCCTATGAAGCCTCTTCGGCCTCTTGCATCCTCGGCGTATACTCTTTTGGGTTCATCAAAACTATTTATTATTTGAATCTTTGCGATAGTTGATGGATTATAAGGAGGAGGCGGTATTTCGATACCCGCGCTAAGATGTCCGGGAATCGGAATGCCCCTAAGCCAGACATATTCTCTATTTGTATCATCATCGGTGCGATCAAAATAGGCATATTCAAACGAATAATAACCATCTTTATAGGGTATGTCAACTGACACAGTCTCTCCTGCGTTAACTGTCTTGAGTACTTCATTTCTTGCAAGATATATATTTACGCTTATGTACTCTGATTTAAATCCGCTAAAATCGAAACACAGGGCAATATCACCATGATTTTGGGCTGACAAAGAGAAGGGGAGCAAAACAAGTGAATAAAAGCTGACAAAATATTTTTTCTTACAAAAAAACATAACGACACCTCTGCAATATTGAAAGGGGGGTTTTACGAGAACCACGGAGATCCATTACGGATACTTCGTGGTTCATATTTCTCTGATAGCCTCAAACGGATAAGCTACACCGCCTCATTCAATAGGTATCCAGTTGACATCTTCAATCACCCAGGATTTCGCGGTATTTTGATCCGCCATTCTTGGAAGCTTGAATTCATCAAGCTTAAAATCGCTGCCGGAGTCGATCAGGGTTTTTGCGTTGATAGCCTGGGTAACGGGTATATAGCCATCCTTCTCCGCCCGGATTTTTACCAGCACCTTTGAGGCGTTGCCATAGGTGATATCCGGAATGAAGTCAGCAATGGACACCCTGTGTGTAAGTACACCACCGGCACCCGTATTGCCAAGATCTTTATCCCTGAAGGTTCCTACCGAACTATCGGTTGATTCGACACTAAGCAATATTTTGGCCCCTTCCGGTTCAGAGGTTATGGTCCAGCGTTGAATAAGGGAGGATAAATCCGTCCTTATGTTCGTTTCGGGAGTTAGCGTGGAACTGCTGCCCAGGGTTATGATCCATGTGTAATTTGTTCCGGCATCCAAAATTACTTCGGGAACATCGGCAACGCTTTGATGTGATGTTACATCTGTGGCTGTCAGCTTGAATGAACCGGGGTTCATTCTGAACCTTCTGCTGCCATCAGCCTGAAGGGTATCAGCGCCGACAAATGTACCCACGGCAAAGTCTTCAATACTGCCCCGTCTTCCGTTAACTCCCTGATCTTCAACGATAAGCTGAATGCCCTTACCCGTCTTGTTCTGGATTTTCAGCGTCGCGTAATCGTCTTCTGCTCCTACCCATGAAACACGGGCAATATTACTGATAGGTGGAATAAAATATTGTTGTTTAATATCCATTCCAAGGAAAATAGTATTAGCGCGGTCACGCTGAACGGGATTTTCCCAGTCCGGGAAATAGAAACGGCGGAATTTGCCGTTATTGACGACAGTGTACACAATGGTAAACTGATTAAAACCGGCCCTCATAGGAATAGATACAGGGTCATCAGAATGATCAAGTGAGCCCAGTTCGGTACCGGTATTTATTTGCCCCTTAATGATTTGCGCCGATACCGAACCAAAAGTTGTAATTTCAAAGGGGTAGCTAAATTCAACCAGCAAATCTCTTGAGCCTGAACTTACATTGAGCTGAGTGTCCCCCTGCTCCGGTCTTGGAATTCTGATTATCTTGGTCTTTTCCCCGCTGCCCGCAGGGCGAAGTGAAACAGAGAAGGCATTAAGCGCGGCCGCGTCGGGGGGAGTGTCCAAATCCGTGTTTTCAGCACGCTTATAGACCGCCACATCCCGTTGAGATCCGCTTGCCTGTGTGCCCGGCACGTTTATTAGAACATTTCCCCCGCTTTTAACTGAGCGCACGTATGCACTCTGGATATAGACATCCGCATCCAGTCCGGAAATATTCTCAACTTTAAGATTTCCGTCCTGGTCGGAATCCCAATTGAGTTTTTGCCCATCAGGCGATCCGGAACCGCCTACCGTCACGCATCCGGTAATTAAGGCGGTTATCATGAGAGCCGTAAGCAATAAACAAAAAACCCTCTTTTTTTCCATAAGAGCACCTTTCCCTTTGCTCCCTGCGGAGCTTTTTATTAACAGCCCATACGGGCGGTTCATACACGGTCTAAAAGCTCATTTTGTAGGTGATCCCTACCGCGGGATTGCCTCGTGCATCAGAGCGTACGCCAATGTCCCAGGCTGTGGGATCGGCTATGGAGCCGGGCTTGTGGTAATAACTGGGGCGTACATAGCCGAAGATGCTCCCCGCCGCATAAAGCCCTACACCCACCCCCATCAACACCCCACCGGTGATTAGTTTTTTAGTTCGTGCGTCCCATGCATCATTTATGTTGGTATAGTGTTTTCCAGCAAAGGAAACATCATTATTTATATAACCCGGTTCCGGAATGGCACCCGCCAGATTCACTACCCCGATGATAAAGACAGTAAGCCCCCCGGTATCCAGCAGGGCGGTGACGGTACCGCCCAGTATGTCTCCCTGGCGAAAGGAACCCGCCCCCCAGAGGAAATTCAAGGACTTGGCCCGCTTCTGTTCCTCCGGGGTAAAGTCTCTGATCACATCATCGCCGCCGGCGAGCAGCCTGACCGTATTGTCGTTGATCACATTCTTGGTACCGCTGTACTGAATGGTCATGCCCTCTACCAAAAGGGCCTGAACTATGAAGCGGTAGGCCCCGGCGACAAGTTCCATGGAACCGGAAACGACAAACTGGGCCCCCAGCGCGCGGCCTGCCTTTTGGACGGAATCTTCGCCCACAAGGCCCGATTCCTGAAACGTCAATTCCTGCATGACCTCATCCTGTCGCTGCCGGTCCGCCACGGTGAGTCTGCCGTCGTTGACAATAGCGTTGTTAAGCTCGTCGATCACGTACCGGGAAAGCCGATCGGAATTGCTGGTAAAGCTCAGCACCGCCACGGTGGCTCCCTGCGGGAGCCGCTGCCCCATCTCCTGGGCGGAGATTCTGATAGCCTCGTCAAGGCCGATATTCTGGGCAAAGACGCCCACACCGGCCAGGCACAACAGTAACACCGTACAAATTTTCTTCATCTGTCTTCTCCTTTGTTAAGCTATACGGCCGGCCCTCCACAGGATATGGTATTTGGGCCATGCCGAAAGAAACGCTGTATAAAAAGAGAAGATAGAAAAATAAGGAACTATAAAAAGGAGAAGCGCCCCGCTTATATCTTTAAGGCGGAATGTCAGGAAACGATTAACGCGTGGGGGGGGGGGGGGGGGTAACAATATTTAAATAATTAAATTAAAAAATTATTTAATAATTT
>JAISQR010000004.1 GCA_031274035.1 Treponema sp.
GTATTCTTGTAACTCTTGATTTCTTCTTTGCCGTCAGCGTTAACGACCTTCCGTTCCCTGAAACCCAAAAGCCAGTTGTTAATGTCATCGGAAGTAATCTTGTCCAGCCGTGTTTTCCCAAAGTAGGGGATGATTTGGTTCCTCACCATCTTCCGGCAGTTATCGGCGTAAGCCCGGGTAATATCCTTCCGGCCTTTCTGATTCTTGAGATATTCGCAGGTGTCCCAATCCCACCAATTGGCGGCGTATTCTTCAAATGTCGGAATGTGCTGCTTGTTAGGAAACAAATTCCCATCCCGGTAGAGCCTCATGCAGTAGGCCCTTGCGGCGGTCTTGGTCACTTGCCCGGTGGACAATCCCGAAGAACGGTTGCCGTTCACATCATAACACTGGTAGTAGAACACCACTTTACCGGAGCGCAGTTTCCGGGGGAACACCGAAAAACATCCTTTACCCTCATACAAACCTCTTTTACGGATATTGCAATCACAGCCGCAATCCCGCAATCCCGCAAATTTGTAGTTGTATAAACCCGCTGAACCAGCAACGCTAATTCGTTATAGGATAAAGAAATAACACCGCCTGTCGTGTTCTGAATATAGGTAAAATGCGCAATCCGGCACATCTCGTAAACAGCCGGAACGTTATGTGCAGATAATTCGTATTGAAGGGGTTTAATGCCCAAGAACCCGCTCCCGCAAGGGAGCTTCCCGCCGCTTCCATATCGGGTTTTCCCCAGCCTTCTTCCCTGTTTCCTCAAGCCGGCGGAGCTCCGCCGCTAATATTCCCCTGACCATGGGGGTATTTTATCAGAAAGTTTTGTAAAAGTAAAAGTGTTGGCGCCGTATGATTTTTCCAGGCGAAACGGGCGCTTAAAAAGGCATACGAAAGTACTGTCCACCCAACAAACTCCGAAAGCATACCCATTGATCGGGATTTTTTGCATATTCATGCAAAAAATCCACAAGTGCAACAAACTCCTAGAAAACAGGCAGTCGGAGTCTGAAAAGGGTTCCCTCTCCGGCACGGCTCTCCGCTTCCGCTGTCCCGCAGTGCAGCAGGGCTATATGGCGGACTATTGCAAGCCCCAGTCCCGTGCCCCCGGCTTCCCGGCTCCGGGCGCGGTCGATACGGTAGAACCGTTCAAATATCCGTTCCAAATGTTCCGGTGGAATTCCAAGGCCGTTATCCTGCACTTCGATGGTAAGTTCCCTCGATACAACGGCCCCCCGGATAACAACGTCTGATCCTGGGGGAGTGTATTTTATAGCGTTGTCCAGAAGGTTGATCGAAGCCTGGATGATAAGGGCGCCGTGTACCTTTACCTGAATATCCGGCGGGCAGAGTACCGAGACGGATGTCTTTTTTTCCCGTGCCAGAAAGTCTACCGCTTCGGCTGCCTCGTCCAAAAGTTTTTTAAGGTTCTCTTTCTCTATTTCAGGCCGTCCGTTCTCCGTATCCTCCAGTGCGGCGAGATTCAGAAGATCGGTGGTAAGATTTTCCATGGCCCGGACGTTTTTTTCGATGATCCGTATCCCGCGGCGCAGCAGTGCGATATCCGCTTCGGGATCATCCGGAGGGGAAGCCATCAGGGTTTCAACCCAGCCCTTGACTACCTGGATGGGGGTACGCAGTTCATGGGAGACATTGGCCACAAAATCCTTGCGGACCTGCTCGAGCCGCTTAAGCCGGGTAATATCCCCCAGTACAATTACTACCCCGTCCCCTGCTTCTTCCGTACCGCCCAGGGGCCCGGCAAAAACCCTGAAGAAATGCCTGGTACCGGTTCCGGGGAGGCTCAGTTCCGCTTCCAGAGCAGTTCCGGCGGTAATTACCTGCCAGGCGGCGCTTTCCAGTTCCGTAGAATGAGTCGCTTCCAGAAGGGAGAGTGCACCGATGTCCCGATCACCGGGGATGCCGAAAAGTTCGCGGGCACGGGGGTTCACCAGGCTGAGCATAAGATGGCTGTCCATAGCGAATACCGCTTCGCTCATGCCGTTGAGGATACCCTGAAGGCGCCGGCCTTCCGCCTGGGCGCGGAGTATCCTTAGACTTAATTCCGCACTCATATCCCGCAGGGCTTTTTCAAGGGCCGCGAATTCACGGGTGTCCGAGATCACCGGCGGGAGGGAGGAGGCTTCAAGGCTGGGTACGGAAGATACGGTTTGGGTTAAACGTACAAGGCGGGTAAAGGATCTGCCCAGGGATCGGGAGAAGAGGTACACAGCCCCTATTGCGGCGGCGGTGATAATCACGGGGATGTATAGATAGGGAAGAGCCGCGGCGGTGATACGGCTGCGGAAATTTTGTACCGGCAGGGCAAGGCGGAACACACCGATTGGAGATCCGCGGACGGCAGAGTTTGACGTATAGACCGGTAGGGCTATGTAAAGGTTGTCTATTCCGGCGGTGTCCGATTTCCGCCGTGAAACCCCCTCCTGTCCGGCAAGCGCGACCGCTACTTCGGGCCGGTTTCCGTGGTTATCCAATTTCTGAGCGTCAAAGTGGGAATCCTCAAGGACATTTCCAGCAGGATCGATAAGGGTAAGCCGGTAGGAATTATTCTTCATGTCCGGCAGCCGCGGTTCAGACTCAAAAAAATAGTCCTTTGTCAGTACGGAAAGGAGAGCCAGGGCCGCATCTCTGAGGTTCCGGGTATTAGTCTCGTAGTAGAGGGAATTCATAAACACAAGAATCGCAAGAATGAAGAAGAAAGACAGCCCCAGAGCCGCAGCCGAGAGAACTTCTGTACTTTTATGGAATACTGTTTTCATGGCGATTTAAACCGGTAGCCTACGCCCCGGACCGTTTCGATAAGATCCCCTGCGCTTCCCAGCTTTTTCCGCAACCCCAGAATCTGTACATCCACGGAGCGATCCGTAACAGGATAATCGGAACCGTGGACAGCGGCGATGATCTGGTTTCGGGAAAAAACCATATCAGGACGGGAGAGAAAGTGTTGGAGCAGAGAGAATTCGGAGGCCGAAAGATTCAGATGCTTTTCATCCAGAGCAGCTTCATGTTTTACCGAGTCAAGACTGATCCGCCCCTGCCGCCAGAAGGTCCTTTCCATGGGCGTTTCGGCGGCTTCCTCCCGCCGGCGCAGAGCTGCCCGTACACGGGCGGTCAGAACTTTGGGGCTGTAAGGTTTTACCACATAGTCGTCGGCCCCCATTTCCAGCCCTGTTACTATATCCGCCTCTTCCCCCCGCGCAGTGGTCATGATCACTGGAATGCCCTTCATCTCCGGTTCACCCTTGATCTTCTTGAGAACCTTGAATCCGTCTATCCCCGGAAGCATAATATCCAGGATGATGCAGTCCGCCGGATTCTGTTTCAGCACGGCAAGCCCTTCTTCCCCGGTTTTTGCCGCACGGAGAGACCAATTTTCCTTTGCCATCGCCAACGAGAGTATTTCCTGAATATCATCATCATCCTCAATGATAAGGATTACCGCCTTAACCATTTGATATTCCTCATCTAACTTTATAATTCTTCATGTTTATTTTCTACCATATAGATTATTCCTTCGCAGATATTGGTCATGTGATCCCCCAGACGTTCCAGGAATCCCGATGTGTTAAGGATGCGTACCGCCTGGTTGATCAGTTCAGGGCGTTCCTTCATAAGCTCCAGTATCTCTTTGGTAAGGATATGGTGTTCCTCATCTATCCGGTTGTCCAGGGCCGCAGTTTGCCGGGCGGCGTCGATGTCCTGGTTTAAATACGCCGAAATCGAGGCGCGGATCATCTCTCTGCCGGTTTGGACCATCTTTTCCAGATGTTCCAGGGCGCGGAACGAAGGCTCGCCGGAGAGCTTCAATGCCGCCTTTGCCAGATGTACCGTATGATCTCCGGCCCGTTCCAGATTCCCCGTTACTTTGAATATAGTTACCAGTTCGCGGAGATCCCTTGCCACCGGCTGTTGGGTGGCTATAAGTATCGCGGCCTGATCTTCAATTTTCAACTGCATGGCATTGACTACCGCGTCCCCGGCTTTTACTTCCTTTGCCAGTTCCCGGTCATTATTCCGCAACGCTTCCCAGGCATTCCCCAGATCTTCCTCTACCCGCGAGCTCATCGCCAGTATATCATGGCGTATACGGTTCAGTTCTTCCAAAAATAGTATCCGTGTGTTCATAGTTTATCCATACCTGCCGGAAATATAATCCTCGGTGCGCCGATCACGGGGATTGGTAAAGACGGTTTTTGTGTCCCCATATTCAACCAGTTCTCCCAAAAGGAAGAAGGCGGTACGGTCGCTTATCCGGGCGGCCTGGTGCATAGCATGGGTTACGATGATGATGCTGTAATCCTTTTTTAATACCGCCATCAGTTCTTCGATACGTCCTGTCGCAATGGGGTCCAGGGCGCTTGTCGGTTCATCCATCAGGATGATCTCAGGCTCCATCGCTATACACCGCGCAATACACAGGCGCTGCTGCTGTCCGCCGGATAGACGCATGGCCGGCGCTCTAAGCCTGTCCTTCACCTCGTCCCAAAGCGCAGCCTTGATCAGGGAATTCTCCACCAGTTCGGCAAGACGCCTCTTGTCCCTCATGCCCTGCATCCGCGGGCCGTAGGCCGTATTGTCGAAGATCGACATGGCAAAGGGGTTGGGCTTTTGAAACACCATCCCCACACGGCTGCGCAGTTCCGTTACATCCAGATCGTAGATATCCTGTCCGTCCAGAAGGATAGTGCCCGAAATGCGGCAGCCTGTAATGAGGTCGTTCATCCGGTTGAGTACCCGGATAAAGGTTGATTTTCCGCAACCCGATGGGCCTATGAGCGCGGCGATCTCCCGCTTCCCAAGGGTAAAACCTATATTCTTCAATGCCTGGAATTCACCATAAAATAGATTCAATTTTCCTATATCAAGTTTATTATCCATCATAAGCCTCCCCATTTCCCCTTGGCATTAAAGCCGCTGAATCTTCCGGCTATACTTTTGGCGGCCCAGTTGATAATTGCCACCAGGATGATAAGTACCCCCGCCGTAGCGAATGCCCTACCGAAATCACCGGGGTTGACGGCTTCCTTGGTAAGATAGTAAAGATGAATAGTCAGGGTACGGCCGGAATCGAAAATCGATTTTGGCAGATTCCGGGTTATCCCTACGGTGAGCAGTACCGGAGCGGATTCCCCTACTACCCGGCCTATGGCCAGAATGGCGGAGGTCACTATCCCCGGCAGGGCGCCCGGCAGTACCACGTGGAGGATGGTCTGGAATTTGGCAGCCCCCAAAGAGAGGGATGCGCTCCGCAGTTCATCGGGAATGGTCTTGAGGGATTCCTCCGTGGTACGGATGATCACCGGCAGGATCATGATGCTTAAAGTAGCGGCCCCCGCGGCTATGGATTGGCCGAATTTGAAGAACCGGCAGAAGAAGAGCAGCCCGAAGAGGCCGTAAAGGATCGAGGGAATCCCTGCCAGGGTTTCTATTGCAAGCCGGATAATGCGGATAAAGCCGGTCTCCCCGGCGTACTCGTTAAGGTAGATTGCGGTCATCACCCCGATGGGGAGGGCGATCCCCAGGGAGAGCAGTACCACATAGAGGGTGGTAACGATCATGGGTAGAATCCCGCCGTCCCCGGAACCCAGAATAAAAGAAAAATTCAGGTATCCCGCCGACTGCACACCGATATAAATCAGGATGGAAAAGAGGAGAAGGATCACGAGGATAAGGGAACCGGCCATAAGGCAGTACAGGAAGGTTCCGCCGGTTTTCCGCTTGTCCCGCCGTCTATCGCGGCTTTTGGATATGCCGCGGATAGCAGGATTACCGCTTTTAGTGTTCATTTCGTACCAGTTGTTTACCATCAGGAAAGCTCCCGTCTTCGGATAAAGAGAATAGCGCTGTTAAGTATGAGGATAAGGATGAAGAGTACCGCGCCAATCGAAAAGAGGACGCTTCCGTGCCTTCCCTGGGCGTATCCCATCTCTAGGGCGATGGTCGCGGTCAGCGTCCGTATGCTGTCCAAGGGGCTGCGGATCATCTGAACCGAATTCCCCGCCACAAGGATTACCGCCATGGTTTCGCCCACAGCCCGCGAGACACCCAGGATGATTCCCGCTATTACCCCAGATCGGGCATGGACCAGCACGATCCGCCATGCGGTCTGCATCTTGCTTGCCCCCAGTGCAAGACTCGCCTCCCGCTGGGAATGGGGCACAGCCCTCATGCTCGTTTCGGCGATAGTGATCACCGTGGGGAGGATCATCACCGCCAGGATGATGGTTGCCGAAAGGAGGCCGTTCCCTGACGGTACATGGAACGTGTTTTTTACTAATGGTACAAGGATCATAAGGCCGAAGAATCCGTATACCACCGAGGGAATCCCCGCCAGTAGTTCTATGCAGCTTCGGGCAACAGCCGCGGTTTTTTCGGAAAGAAATTCCGCCAGAAAAAGGGCGCAGAGAATCGCTATGGGAACCCCCAAGATCAGGGCGCCGAAACTTGCAAGAATAGTACCGGCTATCATGGGTAGAATCCCATAGACCTTGTTGTAGGTAGGCCGCCATTCGCTTCCGCTTATAAACCGGAAGAAGCTGTATGGGGGTTCGGGAAGCAAGATATGTATTCGCTGACGGATCCCTGCCATGATTCCGGAATAGCTTACGGTATAGACGTATGCTTGGGGGTAGCTGATCTCCCCTTCATCATGCTGTACAAACAGCAGCTTTTTTTCGGGATTCTTTTCGGTGTTATCGATTCCCAGTTCCAAAATCCGTTCTCCGCCGCCGCCCGCAAAATGGATTGACAGCTTTTGTATGTTCCCCGGCAGGGTAACGGTCCCCTGTTCCTGCTGATACGGTTCCCCGTTCACGGTAAATTCCCCAATCCCCTCAACTACCAGTTGTATACCCGGCGCGGTGGAAACCGCAAAAGGCTCCGCCCCTTGTACAAAGACAAATACCAAAATGGCCCCCAGCGCCGTTACGGAAATAAGGGAAGTTGCCGTGAAAAGCAGCATAAAGAACCGGTCTATTTTCTTACGATTGTTCATAATATTTAGGGGGAATAGGGAACGGGGGGATTTCCCTTGCGGATTTCTTCTATCCCTTCCCTATTCCCCTTTCCTGTTATTTAACCGGGATCCAACTGCTCTTAACGATGTTCTGTCCGTCCGCGGTCATGATCCAGTTTAGGAATTGCTGGGTTTCATCATGGATGGTTTGCCTGCTGGAAAGAACAATGAAAGGACGGGCAATCTTGTAGCTGCCGTTCACCACATTGGCGGTGGAGGCCGTGATTCCCTCCACTTGCAGGAGTTTAACCGTATTATCCGCCGAACCCAGAGAGATGTACCCTACGGCGTCGGCATTGCGGGAAATCTCGGCCTTGATAGCGCCGGTTCCGTCAAATTCCGTAGCTCCCGAAAGGAGTTTATCCTGGAACTTGACGATTTCTTCAAATGCTCCCCGCGTACCGGAACCCGGCTCACGGGAAACTACAGCGATCCTGCCGCTCTTGGCGCCGCCGCTTACCTGGCTCCAGTCGGTAACGGCGCCGGTGTAGATATCCCGTATCTGGTCCAAGGTCAGGTTGGCAACAGGATTACTGTTGTTCACAATAACCGCGATGCCGTCTATGGCAATGGTTAGTTCGGTAAGCCCTGTTCCTTTTTCCGCGGGGGAAAGCTCCCGGCTCGACATGCCCAACTCGCTGGTTCCAGCGGCGGCGGCTTTGATGCCGTCGGAAGAACCCGTACCGTTGATGTTGATCTTTACATTACTCCGTATCTTGGCATAGCCGGCGGCCAAGAGTTCCATGAGGGGTGTAACCGAAGTTGAACCCGCAACCTCAATGGTGTAGGGTGCGGAAGCCGGGGCTGAAGACGCGGGGGAACTTGTTCCTTCTGTTTTTCCGGCGGCAAAGGCCGAAGAGAGGAGGGCGGTTCCCAATAATAACGCGAGTGATGATCGATTCATTCCATAACTCCTTATGATAGATAATGACTAAACCCTAAAGGCTCTCCATTAGCTTGTTATGAATGAATTGTTAGAAAACGGTTAAATTATGGGGTATGGGGGCCGCTGTTTACAATAAGGCGTTAGGCCGCCATCAAGCCGCAAGTTCACGTATGATCGGTTGAATAGCCAGTTACCGGTATTTTTCTATAATATTATTATAGAAGTACAAAAATTCGTCCGAAATTCTTATATTAGAAGTAGTTCCAAAATATATTGGAACTACTTTTTACCCTGAGAGGAAATTGCATAAGCTGTAATTGCTTAAATTATAAAAAATTAGTAATTTTCTCCAAAAGCCAGTTTCATTATTAGACTATGATACAAATTTCGTTTAAGGAGTCGGGCCAATGGCATCAACTATTGGTATAAAAATTGCTAATGGGGATTTTTATTCCATATTGGAAGAGAATTCTCAGGTAAAAAAAAAGCTCGTTCTTACCACCGTTCATAATCGTCAGAAGAGCGCCCAGATTGATCTTTACAAAAGTTATACAAAAACTATGGCGGACGCCCTGTATATAGGCAGTTTGGTTATCGAAAATATCAGTCCCAAAGTAAAAGGGGACCCTTCCATAGAACTGATCATCAACTCTAATGAGGATGGAGAAATTACCGCTGATGCTTACGATAGGGATACTGCCTCAAAAGAACATCAGTACCTAACCGTATCCCTTAAATCCTTTGATGATGAAACAGCAGCCAATATTCCCGATTTTGAACTGGAGGAACTGGAATCAAGCTCTCCGCCGCGGGGACTCTACGAAAGGTACTCTTCAGCAAGGAATGGGGATAAAAAGGGAACGCCTTTGCTTATCGTGTTGATTGTTGGGCTGGTCCTTATCCTGCTCTGTCTGCTCCTCTGGTTTTTCTTTTTCCGTGGAAAGAAGAATGTCGCGGAGACGCAGTCTTCCCCGGTTGTTGTGCAGACCCAGATGGTTACACAGCAGCCCGTACCGCCGGTGGTTAGTCCGGTGCTGGCTGCTCCCCTACCCGAGCCGCCCGCATCAAGCCGGCCCTCCGTTCAGCCTTCTCTGCCGGCTGCATTCCAATCAGGGCCGTCCGCCCCGAGCGGAGCGCCGCCGGTAATCACCGCTCCGGCGGGACTGCCGGTCAGCCAGTCGGCAGCCCTCAGAACCAGGCCCGTGCCGCCGGTAGCTTCTTATAAAGTACCGGTTGTAATTCCCAAAGACGGCGCCGTATATAGGATACGCTGGGGGGATACCCTCTGGGATATAGCGGAATCCTTCTATCGCAATCCGTGGCTTTATCCCCGTATAGCCCGGTACAATAGTATTCGTAACCCCGACCTTATTATTTCAGGAACAAACATCCGTGTCCCGTCCAGATAAAAAGGAGCGCCTGCGGCTCCTCTGCTTCGGCAGCTTATTCTTCTATATATTTTCTTCCTGTAACGCGATGCCTCTTTTGGATATCCCCCGGAATGAAGCATTAAAGAGACTTAAAGAGGGGAATATTGCGTTTGTACTGGATGCAAAACCTGCCGCCATTATGCAACTCGGCAAGGCTAACCCCGAAGCGGCTTTTTATACCGGCCTTTTGGTCAAGGCGTCTGATGAATACCAGGTCAATTCAGAGATAGGCTTGCAGGAAGGGCTCTTCTTTGAAGCCGGTATTAACAGCCGATCCCCCAGAGTGCGCAGGGAAGCAGCATGGGAACTTATACCCCCCTTATTAAACGATGAAAGCCTGGCCGTCCGCATCCTTGAACGCCTTAACCGGAAAGGCCCCCCTCTCTTGGACAATAAAAATCTTAGGAATACCTCCGGCAAGGCCGCAGGTTCCAGATTGGTCTCCGACCAGACGCTCCGGGCGGCGGCGTTTTTTTCTCAGAGACGCTTTGCCGAAGTAATGCAACTCTATGAAAAAGCGCAGCCCCTCTGTTCATGGGACAGGGCCTTCTCCGTTATAGGCTCCTTTATCGCAGCATTAGAAACAACAACCCCGGTAGAAAAAACCGAAACCAGTACGGAAAGGCATGATACAAGGGATATTATAGACTTTTTCCTTACAAACCCTGTTGACGAGGCATACCTCTGGGCCAGGGATCAGCTTGAAATAATGCTGGAAGAAAACCCCGTTCTCCTTTCTGCCGGGGAACTTGCCGCGATAGACGGCAGAGCGGCCATTGCCCGCTCAAACTACGGCGGAGGTTTAAGGAATTTCAGGCCGGTGCTTGAAGGCCAGCCTGAACTATTTTTCCGCTATCCTGATCTTATAATTGATCTGGGCAGGGCTTTTCAGTATTCCGGCGCACGGGAACAGGAAACCAGGGTACTGACGGACTGGGACAACCTGTTTGAAGCCGGCCCCCCGGGCAATTCCAGCCAGGCGGATAAACCTGAAACGAAAGCCCCTGAGAAAACAGACGCAAAACAGGGATTCAGCGTACCCCAACAGACTTGGGATGATCCCGCTCTCCCCCTTATCCGATACCGTCTGCTCCTCTATGCGGGAAGAATAGCGCGGCAGCGTTCCAGGCACGAAGAGGCCGCAGGCTTATTCCTCCGCGCACTTCCCTTTGCCCCCGGCCCCAAGGAGATAGATGCCTGTATATGGTACTTTCTGGACGAAAACCTCTCCTATCAACCGGAAAATACAGCCGGTATCGCACTTGAATACATATCCCGCTGGCAGGATGTCTCCTACTACGAGGACTTTCTGGATAACCTGTCATCGTATCTCTGTGCTCAAGGGCGGTGGAAAACTTTGTTGCAACTGTTCTATGCGGTAAGGTCATCCGGTACATCAATCACCGCCCAGTATGCGTACATCATCGGTAGAGCCTTGCAGGAGGGGCTTTTAACTGTAGAAGAACTGCGAACGGTAAGCATGGGGATCGGCACGGAACACCGAACACGGAACACGGTGAATACTGGGGATGGTACGCCAAAAGCGGATACGGCAGACGGTACAGGAAGCGCCGCAGGTGTAGAGGAAAACACGGCGGAAAGGGAAATGGCGGCCGGTTATTTTTTTAGGATAGCCAGGGATCCCAAGGCTGTATTTTACTACCGGGTTTTAAGCTCCTCGCGTTTGGGGGAAAACCTTGTCCCTGTTGTTTTGGATGAGAAGGCCGCAAAGAAAAAGATCGATGTCAAAAAATTTCCCCATGCAGACGATGTAACCTTCTTTCTCAACTTCTTTGAATACGGGGCCGCTTCGTTGCTCGCCCCCTATATCCTCAGCATGAAGGATGAACTTGGTATAGCCGAACTCCGCACTCTGGCCGATGCCTATGCGTCGGAGGGGTTCTGGTACGATGCCAACCGCGTCATCTCCTACTACGAAAACAGGGAAGACTATGTCCCTACCCTTGAGGATATGCTTATCAATTACCCGCACCCTCTGTCTGAACTAATAGAAGGCCGCGCCCTGGAAATGGGCCTTCCGGCGCCCCTGCTCTACGGTCTTATACGCACGGAAAGTTTCTTCCAGCCGGAAGTCGTATCCAGGGCCGGAGCCGTAGGCATGACCCAGCTTATGCCGGCGACTGCTATAGATATAGCAGGCCGTATGGCAAAGGCAAATCTGCCCAATTATATAAAAAACGGCGCGGTTGATATGAAAGATCCGGCGATTAATATCCATATAGGCGCTTTCTATCTGAATTATCTTATCAATAACCTCAAAAGTCCTATACTGGCCCTTGCGGCCTACAATGGCGGTATGGGCAGGGTTAGACGTTGGCGTGGATCCCAGAGCGCCTTGAGCGAAGATCTCTTCATCGAAACCATAGAATTCCGCGAAACACGCATGTACGGCAAACGTATCCTGGGTTCGGCGGCAATTTATGGATATCTTTATTACGGTATGAGTATGGAGGCTGTAATAGCCGATATATGTAAATAAAGATATTGGAGGTTCAGGCCATTTTACGGCAGCCTAACCTTCATCATATAAATGGGGAGATGTATTTTTGAGTCAGCATTATTTCACCAATTTACTGAACGAGGACGGACCCGAATTCCGCATGGCGGCTATAGGCGGGGCCGTCCTGTTGGGCATTGTCTCTGTTTTGTTATGTTTTTCGATGATAGGCGCTCTTTTTCATACTTCCTGGATTATTATCGGGCCCGGTCTCTTTTTTATTACTTCTTACGGCATATTGGCCCTTGTTATACCCGCATTTCTCTTCTATGCGGCCTTTATCCTTGCGGAGAACGACTACCGCCCTGACCGTATCTTTATCCTTGCTTGCAGCATAGTCCCCTTCCTGACCCTTGCCCTCGGTTTCTCCCTTATTCGCGGTTTCGATACCTATGCGGAAAAATCGGTCTTTGTCAACCTTGCGGGAAGGACGGGCCTGAGCCTCATCATACTTCTCATAACCACCATTGAGGTGTTAGGTATTGCCTTACTAAAGTTTCTGTTCTTCCCCTACAGATCCGAAAATCAGGGAACAGCATCTGGCGGTAAAAAACGGAAGGGTTTCGGCATACATATCACTTCCAGTCTCAAAATTAGGGAGATATATATGGGAGCTGCTGCTGAAAAAAATAATGAAAACGCGGAACGGCAAAAGCGCTGCTTTCAGTTTCCTAAACTAAAACCCCTTGCAAGTTCCCTGGCGTTTGAGGAATTTGACCGGATAGTGCAGCCTCGTGCGGAGGGTAATGATGAGTACGGGCAAACGGAAAATAGCCTTGTAGTTCAAACCCAGTTCCGTCCGCCTGCTATTCGGGAAGATGCTTTCCCTACTTTGATCAGCCCCGCTTCAGGGTATGGTAAATTTTCGTCCAATCCCGCTTCCCCTTATATGCCGGACCATGCTCAGGGGCCGGAAATACCTCCGCATATGCAGGAAGAACCTGCAAGGGTTTATTTTATTCCGCCTTCCCCCCCGTATGAGGATAATACGGGGGCGCCAATTTCCCCGTCTACGGGCTGGGGAGGGATATCCGGCCCGAAAGAACTACAGGCAGAAAACGCCTGGGGTAGATGCGGTAAGGCGGTAGATGTCCTGGAAAACATGGCTGGTGTGCCCGATTCTGCCGGGAATACGATTCCTTCCCCTGTTGACGAGAATGTTCCTGCTCTGGCTGGTAAAGAAAGTCTTCACTCTCACGAATTTTCAGGCTATAGCGATCCCTATATACAGCCGGCGGCCAGGGGGTTGTCAAACCGATCCTCAGCCGTTACTGCCGGAATGCAGAATAGCCCCCGCCCCGGGCATGCTGCTGGTTCCAAGCCCCCCCAGGATACACTTCAGAGTACACGGAATAAAGAGGCATCCTCAGCCGTTCAGCAAATTCCCCCTTCCTCCAAAGCACGCATCCCCTATGCTATACCGGTTGAGGGCATACTTACCCAGTACCCGGACGGTCAATACTGGATCATCGACCAGGCTACCCGCGAAGCGGCGTTGATCCTCAAGGAGACCCTCCGCGAATTCAAGATACAGGCCGAAGTTACCGGCATACGGAAGGGGCCTGTTATCACTATGTTCGAGATACTGCCCGCGCCTGGGGTAAAGCTATCCCGTATTGTGAACCTTCAGGACAATATAGCCCTGCGCCTTGCCGCTTCGTCGGTACGGATTGTCGCGCCCATTCCAGGCAAACATGCGGTAGGTATAGAAGTGCCCAATGCCAAACGGAATATTGTTTCTTTTAGGGAGATTATCGAAGGAGAGCTTCAGCGGGAAGGGCGGAAGCCGGAAATCCCCGTAGCCTTGGGCAAAGATATCACCGGGGAGGCCCAAACCATAGATCTTGTGCAGATGCCCCATCTTCTTATCGCAGGTTCTACCGGATCGGGAAAATCGGTCTGTGTCAATTCGATGATCCTCTCTATCCTCTATCAGCGGGCTCCGGCGGAATGTAGGCTTATCCTTATAGATCCAAAAATCGTAGAACTTAAACTGTATAACGACATTCCGCACCTTTTAACGCCGGTTATCACCGAGCCCAAAAAGGCGTTTCAGGCTTTGCAGTACCTTATATTTGAGATGGAAAGACGCTACGCCTGCCTTGACTCTATGGGTGTCAGGGACATTAAAAGCTATAACCGCCGCATCCGCGAGCGGGGTATTGCCGCAGAACACATGCCCTATATTGTGGTAGTGATAGATGAATTTGCCGATCTTATGGCCACTACCGGCAAGGAACTGGAATCTACCGTCGCCCGCCTTGCCGCCATGTCGCGTGCGGTCGGTATTCACCTGGTACTGGCAACGCAGAGACCTTCTATTGATGTGATAACCGGCCTTATCAAGGCAAATATTCCAAGCCGTATTGCATTTATGGTAGCCAGCAAGATGGACAGCCGTATCATTATAGATATGGTCGGTGCGGAAAAACTTCTTGGCAAAGGCGACTTGCTCTACGCTGGCGCGGTGGATCCCTTCCCCATCCGTATGCAGGGGGCTTATGTTTCCGAAGACGAAGTAGAAAATGTTGTAGAGTATGTTAAAACCCTCGGATCGCCGGATTACATTGACGAGGAGATATTCTACGATGATGATGAAGACGAGGCAAGCCCCAGTCTCTATTCCGAAGGAGACGATCCGCTCTATGAAAAGGCTATAGAAATCGTTACCCAGCAGGGAAAGGCCAGCGCCAGCTACATTCAGCGCCGTCTCAAGATAGGGTATAACCGGGCGGCGCGGCTTGTAGAAGAGATGGAAAAACGCGGTGTAGTCGGCCCAGCCCAGGGCTCCAAGCCGCGGGAGCTTCTGCGGGGGATATAGAGTTTGTTGCACTTTGGTAAAAAACAACATTGTTTTCGGAGAGTAGCCCGAATTTATTCCCCATATCGAGTGGAAATGGGTTCATTTTGTCCCCTTCCGCAGATGTACCGTGCGGTTGCGTCCGTAGGCCGCCTGTTGTATCAGCCGGGAGCTGAATATCCCGGGGAACCGGATGCTGCGGACCTGCGGTCTGAAAATTGGACATTGTCCCGATTCTACCTGCTGCATTTTACCTGTACTCCAGGGCATTGCAGGTTTTCATTTAAACCCTTTGTACCTGCCTGTAGAGGTAATCGCTAAGAATGCAAAATTTTCAGGGTATTTCTTCTTTGTGTACTTTGCGTTTTCTCTTAACTTATTGATAGTGATCTATAATATTATTCCAACCGGTTAATCCGCTTTATCTCACGGAACATAATGATTGCCGAAAGCACCGTAGCCCCCGCATCAGCGGCGGGCATGGCGGAAAAAACGCCGAGGATGCCGAAAAAACGGGGGAGGATCAGGAGGAGGGGAATGAATAACAGTATCTGCCGGGATAAACTTAATATTGTACCCTGTAGGGGTTTTCCTATGGCCTGGAAAAAATTGGAGGTGATAATCTGAAAACCTAGGGCGGGCATAAAAAGGGTACATATCCGTAAAACGCGGATGCCTAAGTCCATAAGTTCCCCCTGTTCATTGCGGAAGACGGCAATAAAGAAACCGGGGAAAAGCTGTATTAGTATAAAGCCCAGGCTTACGAAGAGGGTGCTAAAAACAACCGCCAGTTTGTAGGTTTTTTTAACCCTGCCGTATTTTTTCGCTCCGTAGTTATACCCGATAATGGGCTGGGCCCCCTGATTCAGGCCCTGAAGAGGCATGAAAACCATCACCAGGATACTGTACACGATTCCCATAGCGGATACAGCCACATCGCCGCCATAAAAAAACAGGGAACGGTTCAGCAGGATATTTACAAGCCCTACGGCTAACTGCATGGCAAAGGGGGCAAAGCCGATGGCCATTATTTTGAGGGAAAGATTCCGCGTAAGTTTCATGTCCTGGATGCGGAAACGGAGTTTGGTATACCGGGAATTGAAATAGAATATTACCCATAAAAAGGAGATAAACTGCGAGATGATCGTTGCCCAGGCCGCGCCCGCAATACCCCAGCCGAAACCGAAAATAAAAATGGGGTCCAGGATAATGTTTATCACTGCCCCAAGAATCTGGGTAAACATGGATGTCCGCGGGTGGCCGTCGGAGCGGATAAAATGGTTGATCCCTGGACCCATAGCGCTGAAGATACCGCCGTAGAGGATAATCCGCAAATAGGTTTTTGCATAGGGAAAAACCGCCTCGCTAGCCCCCAGCACGTCAATGAGGACGGTATCCATGAAGATCATAAGGATAACAATCACGATAGCCGGAATCAGGAAAAGGAGCGCAAGGGCATGGCCCATGATTTTTTCCACCTCGTCCCTGCGGCCCTCTCCGAGACGGATAGAAAAAAGGGAGTTAGCCCCAATACCGATTAACATAGAAGAGGCCATCAGGATCATCATCAGAGGCATGGCAATGGTTATTCCCGCTATCCCCAGAGGATCCACCCCCTGCCCGACATAGATACGATCAACGATGTTATAAACCGCGTTTACCAGCATACCGATGATTGCCGGTATAGAAAAGTCAAAAAGCAGTTTTCCTATTTTTTCAGTTCCGATTCTGTCCGTAGGATCAACGGTAGTAGTAGGTTTCATATACATGAGTATAGCCGGAAGGGGCGGCGGATACCAAGATACCGCGGCTCCTCCTTTATACTATTTTACGCGCATACTGCTCGTACATATTGATCGAAATTTTTGCATGAATATGCAAAAATTCACCAAAGTCCCACAGGCCCCTAATATTCCTCTGCCCATGGGGCATTTTATCAGAAAGTTTCGTAAGAGTAAAATTGCTGCTGCCATAGGCTTAATAGTTGTATTCCCTCTCATTATCTGATAAGTTTATTATATGAATATACGGGAACAACTCAACGCCCTTGCCGCTGAACGAATCCTCGTTCTGGATGGCGCTATGGGTTCCATGATACAGACCTTTCATCTTGAAGAACAGGATTTCCGCGGCGAACGTTTTTCCGCTCATCCCAATTCCCTCAATGGCTGTAATGATCTTCTCTGTCTTACCCGCCCCGATATTATACGCTCAATACACGAAGCATATCTTAGAGCAGGCGCTGATATAATTGAGACGTGCAGTTTCAATGCAAACAGAATATCCCTTTCGGACTTTGGCATTGGTGATCTTGCCTACGAAATAAGTGCGGCGGCGGCTTCCCTTGCCCGCAAGGCGGCAGATTCTTTTTCTACTCAGCAAAAACCGCGTTTTGTTGCCGGTAGTATGGGTCCTACCGCAAAGAGTGCAAGCCTCTCCCCCGATATAAATAATCCTGCAAAGCGTTCCGTAACCTGGGATGAACTGGAAGAGGCCTATTACCAGAATGCCTGCGGGCTTTTGGACGGCGGGGCTCAGATACTCCTTATCGAAACTGTGTTCGACACCCTTAACGCCAAGGCCGCCCTTGCCGCCATCGGCAGGCTTCTTGACGAACGCCGCGCTCGGCAGCCGGATGCGCGTAACTACTTCGACATTCCCGTGATGATCTCCGCTACGGTGTCGGATAATTCGGGCCGGCTTCTCGCGGGTCAAACCTTGCATGCGTTCTGTATATCAATGCTCCATGCAAAGCCCTGGTCTATCGGCCTTAACTGTTCCTTTGGGGCGGAAAAGCTCAAATCTTCCCTTATGGAAATTGCTGGTTTTACGCCATGCTTTACCAGCGCCCACCCCAACGGCGGAATGCCGAATCATCTGGGCATATACGATCAGACGCCTGAAAATATGGCTTTTTATATAAAAGAGTATTTGCAGGAAGGTTTAGTGAATATAATCGGAGGCTGCTGCGGTACTACTCCAGACCACATTACAGCTATTGCCGAACTGGTTCCGCACTACAAGCCCCGCAAGGTTCCCCGTAAAGATGCGGTCATGTATCTTGCCGGTCTTGAACCGTTCTACCTCAATCCAAATTCTACAAAATGGGGATTCGTACCTATAGGGGAACGCGGTAATGTGGCCGGAAGCCGCAAGTTTCTGCGCCTCATAAAAGAAGAGGAATACGATGATGCCGTTAGCATACTGGATGATGAAATAGAAAAGGGCGCTGCAATTATTGACCTCTGTATGGATAACGCCCTTCTTGATCCGGTTAAAGCGGTAAAAAATTTTCTCGGCCTGGCTCTTTCCTATCCGGCCGTAGCCTGTGTTCCTATTATGCTGGATAGTTCACGATGGGATGTGATAGAAACCGGCCTTAAATTGATTCAAGGGAAGCCTCTTATCAATTCAATTAGTTTAAAAGAAGGAGAAATACCCTTTCTGCAAAAAGCCGGACTTGCCCGGCGTTACGGGGCGGCCGTTGTTGTTATGCTTTTTGACGAAAAAGGCCAGGCCGCCAGTTACGAGCGTAAAATTGAAATTGCAGGACGGTCTTATAAGCTCTTGACTGAAAACGGCTTCCCGCCGGAAGACATTGTTTTTGATCCTAATATACTAACTATAGCTACCGGTATTGCCGAACACGACTCGTACGCCCTGGACTTTATCCGCGCCTGTTCCTGGATACGTGAAAATTGTGCATGCGTACAAATTTCCGGCGGAATATCCAATTTATCTTTCAGCTTCCGGGGAAACAATCAAATCAGGGAAGCCATTCATGCGGTTTTTCTTAAACATGCTGTTGCAGCGGGCCTTAACATGGCTATCGTGAACCCTGCAACAATCTTCCCGTACAACGAAGTTGATCCTCTGCTCAGGGAAACCATAGAAAACGTCATCCTCTGCCGTAATCTGGAAGAATCCTCGGAACGGCTCCTCGCCCTGGCAACAGATCTTAATGATGAAGTAAAAAAAAAATCTCAGGGGTAGACCGTAATTCGGTAATATCTGGACATTCATCTGTTCCAGCCTGGCGTTCCCTCAGTCCTGATGAGCGGGTTATTCAGGCAATGCTCAAAGGTTTAGATGACTATATAGAACAGGATATACTGGAACTAAGGTCGAAATTCTCCCGTTCCCTTGATATTATCGAAAATGTCCTTATGAAAGGTATGCAGGAAGTAGGAGATTCTTTTGCTGCCGGAAAAATGTTCCTTCCCCAGGTGATACGGAGCGCCAGGGTTATGAAGAAGGCTGTTACCGTGTTGGAGCCTTTTATTGAACAGGAAAAGACAAACGATGCGGAGGTTGATAACAAACGAAAAAAAATCCTTCTTGCCACAGTAAAAGGTGATGTTCACGACATTGGCAAAAATATAGTTGCCGTTATCCTTGCCTGTAATGGCTACCAGATAGTTGATCTGGGTGTAATGGTCCCCACAGAAGTAATAATAGAAACGGCAATCAAGGAAGAGGTGGACATCATAGGTCTTTCAGGGCTTATCAGCCCCTCCCTGGACGAAATGATCACTACCGCCCGCGAAATGGAAAAACAGGGATTGCGTATTCCGCTCCTTATCGGGGGAGCCGCCGCAAGCCTTGCATTTACCGGCCTGCGGATTAGCCCCGAATATTCGGGGCCTGTGGTCTATGTCAAAGACGCAAGCGGCTCTGTTGAAACGGCACAGGCTTTGTTTTCGGACATGGATCGCCCTTATTTTCTGGAAAAAGTAGAAAAAAGTTATCGGGCGGCGGCGGCAAGGCATAGTGTTATTCAGTCTCATATAACCGTTATCCCGATAGAACAGGCGCGGGAAAACAAGATACCAATGTCTGCGTATATTCCTGTGGAACCTCATGTAAAAGGGATAATCGAATTTCAGGATTATCCGCTGGAACAGGTTATTTATTACATTGACTGGGATAATTTCCTCTATTCATGGGATTTAGGTAAAAAAGGCAGCCTCGCCGATAATAGCCAAAGGGAAAAAATGGATTCTTCCAAAGCAGAGCTTTTATCGGATGCTCAAAAACTTCTTGACCGGATTAAACGCGATAAACTATTAACGTTAAAAGGCGTTATTGGCTTTTTCCCTGCATACGCACAGAACGAGGATATTATAGTATTGGATACTGATAAACAGGAGAGATTCTGTTTTCTGCGGAATCAGCAAAAAAAACCCATAGGGGGCGCCAATTCCTGCCTTGCCGATTTTGTATGCCCGGATGCCGCAACAGGCGCTACAACCGGATGGATAGGCTTTTTTGCCCTAAGCGCCGGATTCGGCCTTAAAGAGGCAGAGCCGGTATATACCGCATCAAACGATGTTTACAGTTCCATCCTTCTGGGAACTCTGGCAAACAGCCTGGCGGAAGCCTTTTCCGAAGAGATGCACCTCCGGGTGCGCCGTGAATTCTGGGCTTACAATCCCCAGGAAAACCTCTCCGTAAAGAACATACTCAAGGGCGGCTATACAGGAATACGACCGGCTTTCGGTTATCCAGCCTGCCCGGATCATCAGGATAAAAAAATTGTCTTCAGGCTGCTTGAGGCATCTGAACGTATCGGGCTTGAAATAACCGATTCGGCCATGATCATTCCGGCGGCATCGGTGTGCGGCATGTATCTTGCCCATCCTGCTTCTTATTATTTTAGTACAGGGGTTATCGGGGAAGATCAGCTTAACGATTGGGCGCTGCGTAAAGGCATTGGCAGGGAAGAAGCTCTTAAAAGGATGGGACGGATATAGTAAAAAACAGGCAGTTACTTAGGACTTTAGTAGTTACAAAAATAGCATAAAGCCAACAGAATCAGCTTTATGCTATTGAGGATAGTCATTACAAAAAATTTGCTATCTTTGTATTCTTGCCGAGCCGCCTTGGGCAAAGGCATCTACCTGGTCGAGACTTACCAGAGAGGTATCCCCCGGCGTGGTGGTGATCATAGCGCCATGGGCCCAGCCGAGTCTGAGGGACTCCTCGGGGCTTTTACCGGAAAGGAGTCCGTAGAAAAGACCGGCGGCAAAGCCGTCGCCGCCGCCTACACGGTCGTACACGTCAAGCTCGCAGGTAGGGGCCTGATAGCTTTTGCCATCCAGCCAGAGTACTGCACTCCAGGAATGCCGGTTGGTGGAGTGTACTTCACGCAGGGTAGTAGCCACAGCCTTAATGTTAGGGAATTCCTTAACAACGCTTTCCATCATACCCAAAAAGGCGCTGGGGTCCAGTTTGCCCTTTGCCTCTACATCCTGGCCTTTAAGCCCCAAACCTTTCTGAAGGTCCTCTTCGTTTCCAACAAGAACATCCACATAACTGGTAATCTTCCGCAGGGTTTTTGCCGCCCCCACGCTTGCTTGATCTGCTGTAAGCCCCAGTTCAGCGGCGGCAATAGCCCAGAGCTTGGCACGATAGTTCAGGTCGAAGGAAACCACAGCGCCGGCATCCTTCGCGGCCTGCATTGCTTCAATAACTAGTTCCGAAGTGCTTGGAGATAACGCCGAAAAAATACCGCCGGAATGGAACCAGCGGATACCTTTACCAAAAAGGGTTTTCCAGTCAAAGCTGCCCGGTTGTAGCTGCTGGGCTGCCTCATTAGCCCTGTTGTAGAAAACTACCGGCGCACGTACACCCTGCCCCCGATCACTCCATACAATAGCCATATTGGGGCCCCGTACCCCGTCGTGGGCAAAGCGTTTGTAGTACGGTGTAACACCGGCCTTCTGCACAGCATTCTCAATCCGCCTGCCGATAGGGTAATCGACCATTGCGCTGGCAATTGCCGTCCGCATACCAAAACAGGTTGAAAGATTCGTCGCTACATTATATTCGCCGCCTGAAACATGCAGCGTATAGGTATCGGCTTCTTTAAAGGGGATTATCCCTGGATCAAGCCTGGTTACAAGCGCTCCCAATGCCAACAGATCGTGGGTTGTACCTACCGTTGCGGGGATTGTTAAACTAGCCATATTAGTATCCTCCAAATTGAATAGTATTGCTGATTTTCCCTAAATATTAAACCGTATAAGTTGAAGCGGAAGTAGAGCCGCCTCTTCCTGTCCAGTTAGTATGAAAAAATTCGCCGCGGTTTTTATCGATCCGTTCATAGGTATGGGCGCCGAAATAATCCCGCTGGGCCTGTAGTAAATTGGCAGGAAGACGCTCATTACGGTAGCCGTCAAAGTAGGAAAGTGCGCTGGTAAGGGTTGGGGCCGGAATACCATTGCTTACCGCCGCTGCAACGACCCGGCGCCATGAAGCCTGGGCGTCTTCAATGATCGACGTAAAGAACGGATCCAAGAGCAGGTTTTCCAGGTCCGGTTTCCGGTCAAAGGCTTCTTTTATTTTACCAAGGAACACCGAACGGATAATACAGCCGCCGCGCCACATAAGGGCTATACCGCCATTATTCAAGTTCCACTTATACTCCTTGGCAGCTTCCCTCATCAAAAGATATCCCTGGGCATAAGAAACCACCTTAGCGGCATAAAGCGCCTTTTCAAGATCGCCGATAAAAGCATGCTTTTCCGCATCCAAAGGTTTGCATATCTTCGGGCCGGAAAAAATCCTGGAAGAACGTACCCGTTCAGCTTTTGCTGCCGAAAGACATCGGGCAAATACCGCTTCCCCAATCAAGGTCAGTGGGACGCCGAATTCCAGGGCTGCTATACCGGTCCATTTGCCAGTTCCCTTCTGACCCGCCGTATCCAGTATCTTCTCCGCAAGGGGCTGACCGTCGGTATCCTTAACAGCAAGAATATCCCGGGTTATCTCGATAAGGTAACTGTTAAGATTCCCCTTGTTCCATGTATCAAATACATCGTGCATTTCTTCATAAGAAAGCCCAAGATAGTTCCTCATTAAATCATAGGTTTCGCAGATAAGCTGCATATCGCCGTACTCTATGCCGTTATGCACCATCTTGACAAAGTGGCCTGCGCCGTTCTCTCCGACCCAGTCGCAGCAAGGAACACCGCCTTCAACTTTAGCGGCAATAGCCTGTAGGATAGGTTTTACAACAGGCCAAGCCGCAGGGGAACCGCCAGGCATAATGGAAGGACCGATAAGGGCGCCTTCCTCACCGCCCGAAACCCCCGTACCGATATAGAGCAAACCTTTGGATTCAACATAGGCTGTACGCCGTATAGTGTCCTGGTAGTTAGAATTCCCGCCGTCAATAATAATATCACCCTTCTCAAAAACCGGCAATATATGTTCAATTGTATCATCAACCGCTTCACCGGCCTTTACCATGATCATTACCTTTCGGGGCCGTTTTAACGAGGCCGCAAGATCGGCAAGGCTATGGAATCCCGATATTTTTTTACCCGCTCCCCGTCCCTGAATAAATGCATCGACTTTAGATGTAGTCCGATTATATACAGCCACAGAAAAACCCTTGCCTTCCATATTGAGAACCAGATTTTCCCCCATCACCGCAAGGCCGATAAGACCTATATCCACGTTTCCCATATCAGATACTCCTAAAAATTAAATTTTCGTTGAAAATTAAAATTAAATCAATTTAGTATACGTTATATTTAAAAAAATTGAAAATGAAATTTGCGGATATACTCTATAATTTCCCTGACGATTTCCAGTATCCTGATATGCCTACCGCTTAAACCCCTCTAAAAAAAAATAACAAGCCTCGGCAATGGCAGACTTAAAAATGTCCATAAGCTCGTCATGCGAATAGGAACCCCAGGAAACATGTATCTTTTTCCGGCTATAGGTATTAAAATTTTTGTAGTAAATCATTTTACCCGTTCTATCGGTAATGGTAACATTCATAAGTACATTGGCGCGAAAATTTCCATTCTTGCTGATACCGGATACCATTTCCTTGGTAAAGGTAAAATTTACAAACATAAGCGCCTGCGTTCCGGTTTCCTCGGCAATCCTTGCGGCAGCCTTCCTGTTACGGTAATCAATAAACCGGTAGCCTGCGGCCTTTGCGGTCTCATTATCCCGCCTCCGGCTTTCAGGCGCTTCAAGATATGCAGCGGCATTTAACACCGTGTCTTTATCCATAAAAACGGCAAGGCCGCTGCCTGCGATATTTTCGCGGATAAGCAATTCAGCATCATTAATAAGCGTATCGGCCTTGGAAATATCCACCATTGTCTCATCAATATTACCGCTTACTGTTTTCCGCAAAAAATCGCCCACTGAACTTGATACGGTAGGGGCTTCCCCTATCCAGTTTATATCGTAATTCGATACTACCGAAACAATACCCACAGGATTATAGGGGGAAAAATCCCTTGTTTTATCCAGGGTATAACAACCGCTGAGGATCAGCAAAACCCCGCCAAAGCCTACAAAAAAGCCTAATCTCTTCATATATTCACCAACTTATCCTAATTTTTAAGCCCCGCTACTCATTTTCGGGGTATCAATATAAATCCATTAACAGGTATACTTATTATACTATGAAAGACGAACAAGACATAGCCCTATTTGCCGCAAAAATTCGGGAAAATATTGAGAGGGTATTCCTGGGCAAAACTTCTGTCATCAACATGCTGGTAGCGGCTTTTCTGTCCAGGGGCCATGTGCTTCTTGAGGATGTCCCCGGTACCGGAAAGACCATCCTAGCCAGGGCGTTCGCGGCAAGCCTTAACCTGAGCTTTTCCCGCATCCAATGTACGCCGGATCTGCTGCCTGCGGACATTCTGGGGGTTTCCGTATGGCAACAGAAGGAAGGCCAGTTTGTCTACCGCCCCGGACCTGTGCTGAACCAATTTGTGCTGGTTGACGAAATAAACAGGGCAACCCCCCGTACTCAGTCCGCATTGCTGGAAGCAATGGCCGAAGGTCAAATAACCGTTGACGGAAAAAAAATACCTCTGCCGGAACCATTCTTTGTACTGGCAACGGAGAACCCTGTCGAATTTGAAGGGACATTCCCTCTGCCGGAAGCCCAAAAGGATCGTTTTTTGCTTTCCCTTAATATTGGATATCCAGACATCTCCGCCGAAAAACAAATGCTGGAAAATCAACGCCGTATAAGCCACCCGGTAACGGACCTTAGACCGGCGGCAGATGCCGTAGAAATTGCCCAACTTCAGGAGGCGGTTACACAAATTCATATAGAAAATACGGTACGGGATTATCTTCTGGCCCTTGTTGAAAATACCAGAAAGAACGCCAGTCTGCGTATAGGCGTCAGCCCGCGCGGCAGCCTTGCACTCTACCGTTCCGCCCAGGCCTTCGCCGCTATTCAAAAACGCAATTATGTTACACCGGAAGATGTAAAGGCTATGGCTCTGCCGGTTTTCCGTCAGCGCGTGCTGCTCTCTTCCGAAGCCTTTGTCAGGGGAATCACCGCAGGCAGGATCATCAGTTCCTTGCTCGATAGCGTAGAAGTCCCGGAATACCGGAATTTCCATGAAAACCCCTAACAGTACAGGGAAGGAAAAGGAAGCGGAGGATCAGACCGAGGTTAAAAAGGGTCCTGTTTTTTTATTCGCCGCCGGAATCTTTCTTCTGTTTATCATCTTTCTTTTTATTCCAGTTTTCACAGTACAATTCCTCTCCCTTTTTTTGTTCCTTCTCCTTTTAGGGTCGAAGGCTTACAGTGAATACCTTATCCGCAATCTAAAAATAATCCGCTTCGATTGCGAACTGCGCAGTTTCCGCAATGAATGGGTACAAATAGAAATTGCCGCGGAAAACCGCGGGATACTTCCCGCCTTTATGTTAGCCCTCAGCGACTCGCCGGGTATGCTGCCGGTTTTTCGGAATAATAAATCACTGTTCACGCTGAACGGCCGTTCCAGGCTTCTGTGGACATGGCAGGGGCTTTGTACGCATAGGGGTATCTTTATGCTGGGGCCCGCAAATATCCGTTGCGCGGATCCTCTGGGGCTTTTCCCCTTTCAACTTAAAACTTCTCAAACATGCAAACTTTTTGTGTATCCCTGCGCCTGCTTTGCTTCGGTTAAGGCGCCCCAAGGTATCCCTCTGGGCGCACTGATCAGCCCCAACCCGCTTTTCGAGGATCTTACCCGCAGTAGATCCCTCCGTGAGTACCAGCCTGGCGATGAAATACGGCGGATCAACTGGAAGGCGACAGCCCGGCAATACGGCGGGACATTCCGTTTTATGATAAATGAATACGAGGCTGCCTTCTCCTACCCTCTGGTAATCTTTCTTAACCTATCCCCGCAGGAATATCCCCTTAAAAACCGGGAACTTTATCTTGAGAGGGTTATAGAAACAGCCGCAGCGCTCTGTTTAATGGCAGGCCGCGACCGGCAGGAATTGGGTATTATCTTTTATACTTCATCCAGGGCGGACGGCCTTACACTGATTGAAAGCGGTCCTCTAACCATTACCCCTATTCTTGAACGTCTTGCCGGTCTGGAACGCTATTATGAGTCAGGGCAAACAAACAAAGCCGGTGAAACGCTCAATTCAAACGAAACAACTTCATCTTCTTCAACCTATACAGAAGGGGCGGCGCATAAACTTCATAACAGTGCGGAACGCATGCTTGAGGCGGGAAAATTTCTGCCCTACGGAACCCGGCTTATATATACCGGTTCTAAATTAAGCAATGAAGATTATATTCTTATCAACAGCCTTAAAACTTACCGGTTTTCTTTGGAATTTTTTATTATTGATGAACAAGTCTTATCACCGTTGGTTCCGGGGAATTCCCCACTGTACCAAATTAAGGAACAGGGATATGAGATTATCTAAAACATCCACCGGCAAAATTGAGGAACCCATAGGCAAGCCGTTTTATGCGGTACTGGCAGTCTATATACCTCTTTCCATCGTGTTTTTTGCCGGCATAGTCTCAGTTAAAATGCTTCTCTACTTTAAGCCTGATCTGTTCGTTTCTTTTACTACTATCATGGTGATGAGCGCTGTAAGCTGTCTGGCAGCCTCTGTGTATTTTTTTCTGATAAAGAATGTTCAAAGCGGCCGTTCCGCTGCGGACATTAGGGGCGCTGTCTTTACCGTACTGGCAGGATACAGCATATCTTCCATTTTTTCATTTTCCCTTCCCCCTGGGCAGCGCTTTTTCCCGGTATTTACCAATGTTATTTCGGCGCTTTCCAGCCTTTACTGCTGGGCCTCGGTACTTTCCATAAAAGAGATGTTCCATGCCCGTGAACTGTTTGAAGCATATACTTTTCTATATAGCGGCGATAAACTGCAAAGCGTCATGCTGGAGGATGCTCCCCGTATGAGCGCGGCCCTGGAACAATTTAGACAGACACGGCGGGTATATGTCTTTGAAATTCTCCTTATTGGTATTCTTTTAATTGTATTAAAAATTTTACATATCCCATTTGAGCCAGCCTTGTCAATTCTGTTTTTGTTTCTTATTGTTAATGCCTGCCTGCTCTGTACTGTTTTAGGTTTATTTATCAGGGAACACTATTTTGCAGGGGAAGGGATAGCGGTTTCCAACAGCAACCGGTACAAACGACTTCTTGGGGCCGCGTTTTTTTCTTTTAGTGCGGCTTTCTGCGCCCTTCTTTTAGCACGGGATGACAGCCTATTACCGCTTTCGGCCCTTCTTGACTTTATAGCCTTTATTCTGGGCTTTCTATCCCGGCTTTTTAGGCCCCCGAAAATTGACGGGGCTGCAATGGAAAGATTGCAGGTCCCTAATCCTTTAAATACAGCGAACCCCCTATTGCCTGATATGGCAGAAACAGAACCCTGGCCTTTCTGGGAACAGCTTTGGACATGGCTGCGCTATGCCTTAATCAGCGCCGCGGTTTTAGGCTTTGTCTGGTTTATGCTTAAACCTTTTTTTGCCAGGCTGGGTATCGTCAAAGGCGCCATTACCTTTTTTAAAAATTTACGCTTGTATCTTTACAAATGGTTTGCCGGCCTTAAACTGGGTCTATTCAGTTTTATCGACGGCCTTAAAAACAGGAACCTTTCCGTCAAAATTCACCGGAGCGGCATAGAAGAATTAAACCGTATTTCCAGGGATATTTTGGAAGGCCTATCCCCGGAAAAAAGGCGGAAGCTCAAGGCCAGCGTTTCATTGTTCAGCCGCCTAATCCTGTGGGGAACCGAAACAACCGGCCTTGCCTGGAAACCAAGCCGTGCGCCCGGCGAGTACTGCGCCCTGCTTGCGGAACGGGTGGTTGTACAGGCTGTCATGTCCAATGATGCAGGAAACAGCCTTGGTACAAAGGCCGCCAAAACAGCGGCATCTGCGGACGGCAATACTGCACAAGCCCTTATTCAGTGCGGAGTGCTTTTCGAAAAGGCTCTCTATGCCCGCAATCCGCTTTCCGCGGTTGAACAGAAAAAATTTAAAACTCTTATTGAAGGGATTACTACTTTATAGACCGCAAATTTTTATCCTGTGAATATATCGCTTAACATAACAAAAAAAAACTCAAGGATGGCAGAGGAAAGAACCGCTGTTCCCGCTAGACACGATTTTTGATTGCGGCGGGGAAGGCGCCGCCTTGAATAGCGCTATAAGTGGATAAACGGTATTGAAAACTGCGCCGATGGTGAAAAACTGCCGGTCAATTACCTCTATTTTAAGCGCCTTAGCCCTTCTCCCCCAGAAGGGTTTTTAATTGCTGTATCTCATTTACCAGCCTAGAATTATCCATATTCTGAAACCGCTTGGGCACCATCTTTTTCGAGGTACATTCCAGAACCGCCACAAGGTTCTGGAGTTGTATCTCGTGCGGATAGGTCGGCGGGTTAAAGTCCATCATAACCTCTTCCATGTCGTCTTTGCTGATGTAGGTATGCTTATCAATAATAGCCTTCTGCTTGGCACGGATCAGCATAGATTCAATATCCGCCCCCGACATTTCCTTGTCATATTTACGGAAGAGTTCCGGCACAGAAAATTTATGCACCTGGAGCTTGTTTTTTCGTACCAAGGTTTCAAAAAGAGCAACCCGTTCCAAATCGGTTTCAGGGTAGAACAGTGCGAGGTGCTCCTCGGCGCGGCCCTGGCGTTTTAAGTCTATAGGGATAAGGTCGGGACGGCAGGTGATGAGGAACCAGATTATTTTGCCGCGGTATTCGGTATTACCCATGAAGGTAGCAAGCTGGGCAAAAACACGGTTGCTGGTACCCGAATCCCCCTCCTGGCTGCGGTCCCCCAGGAATGCGTCGGCTTCATCCACCATCACCGCTACCGGCGCCATAGATCTAAGAATAGTAAGGACCTTCTCCAGGTTTGATTCGGTAACCCCCTGCCATTTAGATCTGAAATTACGGAATTTAACCATAGGAATACCAATTTCTCCGGCAAAGGCGCTGACCATATAGCTTTTTCCGGTTCCTACAGGACCTGAAATAAGGTAGCCCATGGGGAGTACATCCAGTTGGCCATGCCGTATAGCCCTGGCGGCATTTTTAAACTGTTTCTTTACATACTCATGGCCTGAAACATCATCCAGAGAGTAGGTAGAATCCATAAATTCCAGAAGACCGCCGGCTTCATTCTCTATCATCTCTTTTTTCTTGAGACGAAGATGATCTATGGTAAGTATCTTGTTTTCCTGATGCCGTTCCAGCACCAGGCGGTTCAGATTCATAAGGTTAAGACCGCTCGTTACTGCCGCAATCTGGGCGGTTTTAAGCCCTCGTTCCAAATGCAGCTTTCCTTCCTTCTCCTGAAACCGCAAGAAATTGTTCCGTATGCTTTCATCGGGGAACGGTACGCCTACAACCACCGTAGAAGGAGAACCGGAAAGGCGGGGGGAAATATCGACAAGATTTTCAGTTAGAAGGAAGATAGAAATATCGTTCTCGGTAAAGATAGGATTGGTTGCCCAGCGGTTAAGCGTTACAAGGCAGTAGCGGTCAATATCAGAGAAACGTACAATATCACCGGCAGGAACTATAGTTTCGGCATAGTCAATGATAAAGACCATACGGCACCTGTTTTTGCCGCTCTGAGGTATCCTCATCATAAAATATCTTTCGATATAATAAAAACTCTTTTCAGGGTCCGATGATAAAAAATCAGCCGCATCCTCATCGGGGAAGCGCCGCCGCATCCATGCTTCGTATTCCCTGGCCATTTCCTCGTTGCAAAAGGCAACCCCTTCGGATCGGTCATAAAACGCAATAATATCACGGTTGCCGAAAAGCACATCGGAAATGTAGTCCTGGATTCGGGTAAAAATATACTCCCCTTCATATTTTTCATGGGGTAGAAAATCCCGGATGTTTCCATGCAGAATATAGAGATTTGCCGTTTTGGAACCGTATTTATTGGCTAATTCCCTAGCCCAGTCGGGAAGTATCCTGATAAAATCTTCATTTTCATAAATAAAATGATCCTGCACTACAGTCCCCTCATGTTTAAAAGTATAGCCCAGGAGCGGGGTTTAGGCAATTCCCAGAACATCCTCAAAGGTAAAAACACCCTTCCTGCTGACGCCCTTCCCTGCAAGCCATTCGGCGGCCAGGATAGCGCCGGAGGCAAGGCCATCGCGGTTACGTGCCGTATGCGTAATTTCGATGGTATCCGCGGCGGAATCGAAGATAAGGCTATGAACCCCGGGATAAGCGCCGGCACGGAGGCTGGGGAAGTGAAATTCCTCCGGCCGGGGGGGGCGGTTCAGGGTTTCCCAGACCGGCGTCTTCTTCCGGGTCATTTCCGCCAGTACCTTTTCCGCAAGGGTTTTGGCTGTCCCCGAAGGGCTATCGGCCTTCTTGTTGTGGTGCGCTTCAAAGCCTGCCGCATCGTATTCAGGGTAGGGATCGATAAGCTTTGCCGCATAGGAGGCAATCCGGTAGAAGAGGTTTACCCCCAGAGAAAAGTTGGGGGAGTAGAGCAGACAGGAACCGGCAGCCTGAACAATGGCGCTCACTTCGTCAAGCTCGTCATACCAGCCGGTCGTACCTACAACAAGGGGGATATTGCGCTCTACAACGGCCTTAATATTTGCCGCCGCCGTATCGGGGCGGGTAAACTCTACGGCAACATCGGCTGGAGGCTGTTCGGTAAGCCGTGCAATGCTTTCAAGGATAGGCGCTCCGGATTGGGATACGCCAACCTTTACCAGAGGATCGACTACCGAAACAATCTGATGGCCCCGGTCAAGGGCCTTTTCTTCGATAATCTTCCCCATCTTGCCGTAACCGATTATAGCTATTTTCATTCTAATTCCTCCCTATCCCTGTTTTTTATAGGGGTCCTCATGGGGTTCCCCAAAGAAGTTTCTATGCAGACCTTTGACTACATCATCCGCCTGGGTATCGTTGACAATAAAACTGATGTTTACCTTACTTGCCCCCTGCGAGATCATCTGAACCTGGACGCCCAAGTTTTCGCATACGCCGAAAGCCCGCTGGAGTATCTCACTGGATCGGTTTACATCTCCAATAATGGTAACAATGGCCCTGCCTTTCTTGATTTCTACCGTGGCAATCTGGGAAAGCTCTGCTTTTACGGCATCCAAATCGTTAGCCGTATCCAGCGTTACAGAGACTGAAACTTCGCTGGTCGCAACCATATCCACAGAAATACCGAATCTGGCAAAGTTGGAAAAAACCTTTTCCAGGAATCCGTACTGCCCCAGCATACGGGTAGAAACAATATCTATCAGCGTAACGTTTTTCCGGGTACTGATAGCCCGTATAGGCCCCTTCTTCTGGACGGAACTTACAATGCGGGTGCCCGGCGCCTGGGGATTGTAGGAATTCTTGACAAGCACCGGCGTTCCTGTTTTAGTACAGGGCTGCATGGCCCGCGGGTGCAGCACTTGGGCGCCGAAGTAGGCAAGTTCCGCCGCTTCCTCGTAGGTAACTTCTTCCAAGGGTTTTGCCTCCGGTACAAGCCGCGGATCAGCCGTAAGTATGCCGTCTACATCCTTCCAAACCTGTACCTCTTCGGCCTTGCATGCAACGGCAATAACCGTAGCCGTCAAATCGGAACCCCCGCGCCCCAGGGTAGTAACGGCCCCCGACTTCTCCCGCGCTATAAAGCCCGTTACTACGGGAAGCACCCCGCTTTCAATAACAGGCAGTACCTTGGCAGGGATAAGATCCCAGCTTTCCTTTAAAAGCCATGCAGAAGAAAAATTGGAATCCGAAAGAAAGCCCATATCCCAGGCGTCAAAAGCCTGTGCTTTTATATGAATGGCATTGAAATACGCCGCCATTATACGCACCGAAAGCCGCTCGCCAAAAGATACAAGGTAATCTTTTGTCCTGTTGGTGATCTCCCTGATAAGGGAAATTCCTACAAGAAGGCTGCGCAACTCATCCAGCAGCGGCGTAATCTCCTGTTGCAACCCTTTTTCTATAGCCTCTGGAAGCCTCAGTTCCTGTATGGTTTTTGCATGCAGCTCTTCAATACTTCCAATCGAAACAATTCCGGTTTTAACGGCAGTATCCGCAGCCCCCAGAAGATGATCCGTAGTATCCCCCATAGCGGACAGTATAAGCACCGGCTTCCGCTTAACCTGGGTTTCTACAATACCTGCAACATGGCGAATCCTGCCGGCATCGGCAACCGAACTGCCGCCGAACTTCATCACAATCATACAAACACCCCCTTCTGTTATGATTATTATACAAATAATTCATTTATGACAAGAATGGGATCAGGGGGTAAATTGTATAGGATCCCTTTCCGGTTATCTGACTCTTTTTACATTTTCTGCTATAGTTAGGCCATGTCAGGCAAGTATTACAAGGATTACGGCTGCATTGTAATTGGCGGCGGTCATGCAGGCATTGAGGCGGGCCTTGCCGTTGCCCGTCTTGGCTTTTCGGTGCTGCTGATTACACAGAACCCCGACCGTATCGGGGCTCTGTCCTGTAACCCCGCAGTAGGCGGTCTTTCCAAAGGGAACCTGGTACGTGAAGTAGACGCATTGGGCGGAGAGATGGGGAAACTCATTGACGCTTCCATGATCCAGTACCGTATCCTCAATCGTTCACGAGGACCGGCGGTACAGGCGCCGAGGGCTCAGGCGGATAAGCATCTTTACCAGGCAAAGGCGCGTTCCGCGGTAGAAGGGCAGAAGGGCATAAGCATCTTTATGGATACCGTTACCGATCTGATTGTTTCGGGCAATGATGACGGAGGGAACAGCGTTGAGTATAAGACGGATGTTTCAAGTATAGGAGCGGGAAAGGCCGGACATCGGGGCCGGATAGAGGGCGTTATCACACGGCGGGGACACCGCATTTCGGCGCAGACGGTGATCCTTGCATCCGGTACTTTTATGGAGGGGAAGATTTTTATCGGCGAGTATGACGCGCCGGAAGGCCGTCTGGGGGAAGAGGCCGCCCTGGGGCTGGGGATGAATCTGCGGCGGCAGGGCTTTCCTGTAGGCAGGCTTAAAACAGGGACGCCTGCCCGTATTGCCGGGGATACCCTTGATTATTCAAAAATGGAAAGACAGGACGGTGAGACCATGCTGCCCTTCTCTTTTGATGTTGAAACCGGTTTTGTTCCGGAAAGGCCGCGGGTCCCCTGCTGGATCACCTATACCAACGGGAAAACGCACGATATTATACGCAGAAATATTCACCGCTCCCCGCTTTACGGCGGGAAGATCACCGGCGCCGGGCCGCGTTACTGCCCGTCCATCGAAGACAAGGTTGTACGCTTCCCGGAACGGGACAGGCACCATATCTTTATAGAGCCGGAGGGCCTTTCCACCAACGAGATGTATATGAACGGCGCTTCAAGTTCATTGCCGGAAGATGTTCAGGGGGAATTTATCCGCAGTATTGAAGGGCTAGAAGAAGCCCGTATAGTCCGGCCTGCCTATGCGGTAGAGTACGATTACCTTGATCCGCTCGATCTCTACCCTACGCTGGAATCCAAACGGCTTGAAGGATTTTTCGCCGCAGGGCAGACCAACGGCAGCTCAGGCTACGAAGAGGCCGCAGCCCAGGGCATCATAGCGGGAATAAACGCCGCCATGAAGATTGCCGGAAAGCCGCCCCTCGTGCTGGGCCGCGCCGACGCCTATATAGGGGTACTGATCGACGATCTTACAACCCTGGGGACAAAGGAGCCTTACCGTATGTTCACAAGCCGCGCCGAACACAGGCTTGTACTGCGCCACGATACTGCCGATTCCCGATTGAGCCTTAAAGCCCGCAGGCTTGGCCTGGTAAATGGTAAACGATGGGAACGCTTTCAGAAGAAGACTGAAGCCCTGGACGCAATCAGGGAATTACTTAGACAGCGGAGAATCTCCGATAAGCCGGGGAAACTTGACCCAGCCGAATATGCCGGCGGTACAGCCGTATCCGCCGCCCTTACCCCTCACTTGGGTGAAAGCCTTGAACGGGCCCTTGGCGATTCGTCTGTGCAGACGCCGGATATTCTTCCCTTCGCGCCGGAACTTAAAGGCTATCCTGAAGAATGGCTTACGCGGGCGGTTCTGGATATCCGCTATGCGGGATACATCGAAAAAGAAAACAGGGTTATCGCCCGCAGCGGACGTATGGATGCCGTCAAATTAAGCCCTTACTTGGACTATGACGGCATCCAGGGGCTTTCAGCGGAAGCAAGGGAAAAACTCCGTGTTGTCCGCCCGCTTACCATAGGTCAAGCCGCCAGGATTCCCGGAGTACGGCAGGGGGATATTGCCCTTCTCATGGTTCTGACAAAGAAGTCTTGATCGTAAGCCGGTTCAACCCGGAGGCCAGGCAAGCTGACGCCCGCCAAGTATGTGGATGTGCAGATGATCAACGGTCTGGCCGCCGTCGCTCTTGCAGTTGATGACAAACCGCGCGCCTTTTTCCCCGCAGCCAAGTTCTTTTGCCAGTTCCTGGGCTTTATAGAGAATTTTCCCTGCAAGGCCGCTGTCGGATGGTTCCAGTTCCATAATACTTGCGATATGCCTTTTAGGAATAATGAGGAAATGCACCGGCGCTTGCGGGTTGACATCGTGGAAGGCAAGCATGTCATCATCTTCGTAGATTTTCTTGCCGGGAATTTCACCTTTAACAATTTTGCAGAAAATACAATTGTTCATAATCTTAATTATAGAATCTTTTTATCTTTTTGGTAAATACTCATTGTTCCGCTCCACCCGGGGAGCCCGTATAACCGAAAAATAGGCCGTTACGGGCATCAGCGGTGATTGTTTTTCTTCCATGATGGTTCCCTATAATAATGCTCTTGAATATAAAACCAAATTCTATTATACATTTAGAATAATTGGAGATAGAAATATGAAATTGGCATTGTTAATTATCGACATGCAAAAGGCTTTTTATAAATATTATGGAAAGGAATCAATGGATCAAGCAATAGGGTACATAAATTATGCTGTAAAATTATTTAGAAAAAGCAATTATCCCATAATTTGGATACAAAATGAAAATAAATCTGAAAATATTGTAAAAGGAACTACCGAATTTGAATTAATTGACGGACTAAAACCCTTTGTTAATGAGAAATCAATAATAAAGGGGTATAACAATAGCTTCAATAAAACAGGATTATTAGATTACATTAAGGAGAATGCAATAGATACATTAATTATTACTGGTTATAACGCAGTGTATTGTATCTTATCAACCTATCAAGGGGCAATGGATCACGATCTAATGCCAATAATATTGAAAAAATCATTGGCAAGTAATACAAAAGAAAATATAAAATTTGTTGAAGAATTATGCGAGACAATATCAATAAAGGTATTAGAAAAAATAATGGAATAATAGTATAAATTCTAAATAGATGATCGATCATTCGTCCCCGCCATAAGGCAGGGGCATGGAAACCGGCAGTTTTTTAATTTTCCAGAATCGTTATCTCGACACGGCGGTTACGGGCACGGCCTGCTTCGTTGAGATTATCGGCAATGGGCTTTTCCGCACCGTAACCGCGCACAACAATACGCTCCGGGCTGCGTACCTTTTTACTGATAAAATAATCGGCTACAGTCCCCGCCCTATCTAAAGAGAGCTTCATGCGGCCTTCGGCGTTACCGGCCAAGGCAGTATGACCCCCTACAAGAATATCCCTTTCGCTGTAGCGCATAAGTATCTCGGATATCTTGTCAAGTTTCTGCTGTTCGCCGGGAAGCATAACAGGAGAATCAGGATAGAACTGTATATTTTCCAGATTTAAGATGACGCCTTCATCGGATTCTCTTACGGACACATCACCTAAATCCAGGCGGTCCAGGTCCTCTTTAATTTCATCCGTAATTTTTTTCTTGTCCATACGCTGCGATTCAAGCACTTCCGCCTTTGCCCAGCCGCGGTATTCTACGGTCTGGTTATTGGAGAGTTCAAAAATCATACGAAAATTTTCTTCGTAGGCAACGGCCTGCCCCATTTCCGTGTCCCAGTAAACGGTTTGGTCCGATGCGCCCATTATCCGCATCGGATAGATAAGGCCCCGTACTGCCGCAGGCTCGGTAAAGATTCGGTATGTAACTGAAAATGCGGGGTAGCTCTTTTCCTTCCAGTTCCTGGTTCCAAGAAAAGTATACCGCGCTGTAAAAGGGATAAGGTAAGGTTCCTGAATGCCGAAGCTATCCCTGAAATCGTGCATCTCGTGCCCTTCGGCGGACCAGGACTCCCCCACCTTAATATCTTTTAGAGGAAAAACCGGTACATTTCTCACCACTGGCATATAATACTGCTTGCCTATGGTAAGGCGTCCCTGTTTATCGCGCTCGAATTCCGATTCGTATTCCCGCGACCATTGAAAAGACCGCCCTGCCAGGGCCAGCGCATGTTCGGCGGTGATGAATGAAGCCTTCAGCCGGCCTTTTCCTTCATTTACATCCGTTACCTCTACCGCTATCCTATTCAGTATCTCGGCCTGATGACTGAGACGCCGGTTGATATACACATCCTCGTTAACGGTGGAAAGGATACGGTAGGCATCCCCATTTTCATGTTTGTATAAAAATTGCTCCGCTTTGAGATTTGGAGGTTGCAGAATGAAGACGCAGAACAAAAAAGGAACTATTATCGATAGTATCAAATATTCCGGTTTAAACGACAGAACTTTTTTTTTCATTTAAACTCCCGCAAAAAATAAATTCTTTATATTTATCGGAAGAAAAAGGCTGAATGATAAGGGGCCGGAGCAGACAACAAGTAATAGAGAGTCTGTAAAGTATGGATCGATCGATCTTGCTGGAAATTGTCCGTAAATATGCATTTTACAAAAAAGATATCGCCATGAACCTGAAAAGCATCTTCAGGAATAGTATTAATTTTGCGGCGGAACATAATTCGTTCTGCCGCCTCTGGGAGCCTGTGGGACTTTGGTGAATTTTTGCATATTCATGCAAAAATTCCGATTAACGAGGCTCCTTTGGGAGTTTGCAAGGTATAAATTTGCAATAAATTGCAAATTTATACAATTTTC
>JAISQR010000017.1 GCA_031274035.1 Treponema sp.
GAGGTGATGGAGGTGGCCGCCATCAGGAAAACCATCATCAGGATGCCGGGGATGATCCCCGCGGCAAAGAGCCGCCCTATGGACACTTCCCCCACAAACCCGAAGATGATCAGCCCCAGGCTGGGCGGAATGGTCGCGGTGATAAGGGCGGTGACGCAGTTCACCGCGCAGATATAGCCCTTGCTGTAGCCGATGCGCATCATCTCCGGGCCCAGGATGCGGGTTTCCATGGCGGCGTCCGCAGTGGCCGATCCCGACACCCCGCCCATAAGGGTGCTCAGCACCACGCTGATCTGGGCCGTGCCGCCGTACATCCGGCGGGTCAAAAGCCGGGCAAGGCCGAGCAACCGGCTTGTGATACCCGATACATTCATCAAATTCCCGGCAAAGATAAAGAAGGGTACGGCGAGGAACGCAAAGGACTGGCTTTGGGAAACGATCTGCTGCACCACAATCTCAGGGGGCAGAATCGGCGTTACAGCGAAGTAGGCCATCCCGGCAATGCCGATAACAAAGGCAATGGGCATTCCTATAACAAGAAAAAGAACAAAACATAGCAATAAGAAGGTCATACCCCGCTCCTTTGGGTAAACTTGAGAATACACCGCCTTATCTTGAGAATCGTGGAAAACACCATCGAAACCGCCGCGAAAACAATACTCACCGTTACCATGGAATAGGGAATGGGCATAGACTGATACCGGCGGATCCATTCCGAGGCGGCCAGCCTGATTCCAAAGTAAACAATCGCAACCAAGGCGCACAATATGATAAGAAATATCAACATTTCAACAATTATTTGAATACTTTTTGGTAAATTACGGGTTATAAGGTCTATACCGACAAGTTGACCGGAACGGTACGCGATATCGGCGCCTAAAAAGGCTGTCCACGCCAAAAGGAGCATGGCCATATCAATATTCCACGACATCGAAACCCTGAAAAAACGCAGTATAGCTGAGAGGAAAACAAGGGTAATTAAAACAATAAAGCCCACACCACAGACGATCTCTTCGGCTTTACAAAGAAATCTATATACTTTTCTCATAATAACTCCGTATAAGAGTGAAGAGCGGGGGCGCCCCCTCACTCCCCACTCTTTCTTTTTCCCTGTTGTTAAAGTCCTAATTCTCTGAACAGCCTGTCCTTGAGGCCGGGAGTCATATTAAGATCGTTGTTGGTATAAAGCGGAGCTATAGCCCGTTCAAATTCGGTAATATCAACTTCGGTAACGGTTATCCCCTTCTCTTTGAAACCGTCGTAATATCCCTGCTCTTCCTGGGCTATAATGCCCGAATACTTCGCGGCAGCGTCATAAACGGTTTTGACAAAAAATTCCCGGTCGGCGGCGGGCATACCGTCAAGCAGGGCCTTTCCGCACACGAAGCTGCTCTGGAGCATGTAGTGTTTTGTCAGCGCCATATATTTGGTAACTTCGTAGAGCCGGTAGCTGTCGGCGGTTGAAGCCTGAATCTCACAGCCGTCCAGGGTCCTCGCCTGAACCCCGGCGTAAATATCGGTGGCGTTCACGGTCGTCTGGGCATAACCCAGATATTTGGCCAGGGCCTGTCCTATAGCGTTTCCGAAACCCCGGATACGGAGACCCGAAAGCCCGGCCAGATTGTTGACCGGGGTAGTGGTATAGAAGCTGCGGAAACCGTTGAACATATTGGCGATGAGCACTACGCCCTGCTGTTCAAGAGCAGCCTGCCATTCCTTGTACAAAGGAGTTGAGGGAAGTTTTTCCAGAAGCTGGTAACCCGTCAGCACATAGGGGGCCATTAAAATATTGAGATCCGGAATATTGAACTGGCTCGCAAGGCGTCCGGGATCGGAAGGTACTACCAGGTTAACCCCCAGCCGCGCCTGAGTTACGAGGTTGTCGGTATCCCCCGGGAGTTGCCCCGCCACATACACTTTGACATCAAAACGGCCCGTAGCGTTAAGGATTTCCGCCGCTTCCAGCATCATCCGGCTCTGTCCGCTGGTAGCGCCCTCGGTTCCCGCAAAGGTAACCGATATCTTCGCTCCCGAAACGGTACCGGTACCGGTACTCGCGGCCCCCTGTGCGTCCTGCTTACCGCCGGCAAACAAACCGCCCGCGGTAAGGCCCATAGACAAAGCAGCAATTAACGCTGTCTTTAAGATGCTCATAAAATTCCTCCATGAAAAAACAGTATATTATTGAACAAACGTTCAGTTAATTATATTATCATACTAGTATACAACTGTCAAATAAATTTAATAAATTATTTAGAAGCACCCTTTACCCGTTAGTCAGTTCTTTCTTTTAAAATGCGGTATGAGCCGGGGCTCTTACTTCGACAGCATAGTGTGCAGTTTTTCGCTGAGAACTTGAGATTCATCCGCCGTAGGGGTAGAAGTCTGGATAAACAGCCCCTTCCTGCCAAAAAAATCTAGTATCTTTTTAGTGTAGTCCGCCATATCCACATGGGAACCGGTTGCGTGATCCCAGTAGCAGTGCCGCAGGCAGAGGCCCGTTTTCCCCGCGGCGGCGGATCGTATGCTCTCCCAGTTCTCGGTCTGAGGAATAGTAAAATCCAGCCCGCGCAGGCCGGAAATCTCCATCATGGGAGCAACCACATGCTCAACATTCCCACAGGAATGAACTACAATGCCGCCTACCGCTTCGGAGATCATGCTGTTATACTTAACGCCGAATTCGCGGTACAGGGATGGGGAGAGGAGAGCGGCGGTATCGTCGCTTACCCTTACGCCGCATTCCTGGGGTATATACCATAGTTCATGGCCTACGCTGTAGAGGTTCTTAATTCGTTTGAATTGTTCTTTTATATAGAGGATAGTCGCCTCGGTTACCTTTTCCATAAGCGCATGAATTTCATCGGGAAAAACCAGGGTGGCCTCGATAAACGAAGTATAATCCCAGATAAGGGAAGCGGTAACAAGGGGGGAAGGTACATTGAGCGCGCGCAGGGGCATGCTTGAATGGCTTTGCAGATATTCCAGCCGCTTCCATGCCCGTTGATAAACAGGATTGTCCACCGGATCGGGAACTTCCAACTTGTAAACATCTTCGGTGTTCTCTTCCTTTATAATAGATATATTCCAGGGATCGGCCTCGTTATTTACACGGTATTCGCAGCCGAAAGCCGCCGCGATGATATTGATCCCTACATTAGGTTTTATATTGGGAAAGGCGTAATCATAGATACCCTCCCGATCACGGTGGAATTGTTCATTCCATTTCAGTTCAGCTTCATCATTCTCAAAGTATTCTTTGACAGCCAGATGTACCGGCCCGACTTCGATAATAAATGGAACCTCGTCTATATCTTCCAACCGCCAGTTGGCTGCAATCCGGTTCTTTATGGTTTCTATATTCGGTTTATCGCTCATTTTACTGTCCTTAAAGATCATATTTGGGCCGGGAATTTGTGGGGCTTTACCCAAAAAATCGTATAAATTTGCAAACTCCCACAGGTTCCTAATATACTATCATGGTTTTGCGGTATACGTCAAATAGAGTTTATAGCGGAGCAGCAGTTTTACTTTTGAGTCCCCTCCGAAAACTCTGTTTCCGTGAATTTCGACCTTTTTCTGAAATCCTAAGTCTTTATAATACAATGACTTACGAAAGATTAGAAATGTCAAATTTGCAAAAAAGCCCCTTTTCGGAGGGGACTCACTTTTAACCGCGAAAAACACGAAACACACGAAAAGGAAACAACCGCGAAGGGAAGAAAAAGAATGGCGAGCCCAAGAACCCGCTCACGCGGGGGAGGCAGAGCATTATTCTTGACCCAAACTTAAGAACGAAGAAATTTTACCGCAAAGGAACCTAGGGGTTCCGGGGCGCTAAGTACACAAAGGGAAGAAGAATTGGAGGGCAACCCTCTGGACTCCGTCCTTCCTTTGTGTTCGCGAACCATCGAACCGAAGGTTCGCGGTTCGATGTGTACTTAGCGGTTAAAATTCTTCAAATTT
>JAISQR010000029.1 GCA_031274035.1 Treponema sp.
TTCCGGCTGAGTATTACCATCGCCGGGGGTTCGGCGGCGTGCGAACTCTATGACAGCGGCAGGGGGGCCAGGGTGTTTCAGCGGGCTATCCCCCTTCCTTCCCTTTCCCGGAAGGACCTCGCCGCCTTTGCCCGGACTCTGGGAGAAGCGGTTTTTACGGCGGACTAATTCGCCTTTTTACGTGTTACATTTGACAGCGCCACCGCAAGGATAATGATCACCCCGCGGACAATAGTCTGCTGGCTGACGCTGAGTCCGCCAAGGATGAGGCCGTTGTTTATCATCCCCATCAAAAGCGAACCTATCAAGGTTCCTATAACAAAACCTGTACCTCCGGCCATGCTGGTTCCGCCAAGGATTACCGCCGCTATGGTAGACATCTCGTCGCCTTCGCCGAAGGTATACCGTCCCGCCTGCATTCTGCCGGCATATAGGATTCCCGCAAAAGCCGCGAAAGAACCGCTCATAACAAAAGTTATTAACTTGATTCTGTTGGTATTGATCCCGGTAAAACGGGCCGCGATTTCATTCCCTCCGGTGGCAAGCGTTTTTTTACCGAAGGGTGTTTTATTGAGCAGGATAACCCCAAACACGACAAATAAAATCGTCCAGATAAGAAGAACGGGAAACCAGCCGCCGATATTTCCAACCCCAAAAACAAAATTAAATGTTTCATTGGTGATAACAATGGCCGCCATATTGGTTATCCACATTCCGATTCCGCGGATAATACCCATCATGCCCAGAGTTGCCAGAAATGCCGGTATTCCCAGTTTTGTGACAAGCAGGCCGTCAATCGCGCCGACCAGCAGGCCTGCCGCGATAGAAGCGATAAGCGCCAGAATTATGTTATTTGTGGAACGCAGGATCAGGGCGCATACAAGAGAGGAGAGGGCGACTATTGATCCGATTGAAAGGTCTATCTGAGCCGCGCCGATTACAAAGGTCATGGCAACGGCCATAATGGTTATCATTGATGTTTGCCGCGCGATGTTCAGTACATTATTGACAGATAAAAATCCCCGTCCCCCAAGCCACACCGAAAGAAAGAGAAAAACAACCACAAAAGCGATATAAACAATATATCTGCTCCAATCAATTTCTTTTAAAGAACTAACCTTGAATTGCATGTTGAATAACCCCCTCGTTTTTTATCTCATTTCTGGTAAGTTCTTTGGTTTTCCTGCCGTTAACCAGAACAACAATTCTGTCGCACATCGCCACGAGCTCCGATATTTCCGAGGACACCACAATTACGCTGTTCCCCCGGCCGGCATAATCCTCAATTATTTTAATAATTTCGCCCTTCGCGCCGATATCAATGCCTGCCGTCGGTTCGTCCAGCAGCAATAATTTGGGATTGTTTTTTAGCCACTTGGCGATAACAACTTTTTGCTGATTTCCCCCGGAAAGATTGCTTATCAGCGTATCTATGCTGTTTGTTTTAATATTAAAGTCTCTTATGCTTTCCTCGGAAATCTTTCTGATTTTATGGCTGTCTATGACCATGTTTTTTTTAACCTGATTAAAAAGCGCAAGCAGCAGGTTGTCTTTTAAGGAATGCCTAAGTACAAGGCCTTCCCTGCGCCGGTTTTCCGGTACAAGGGCAATACCGGTATGTATCGCGGTTTGAGTGTTTTTTATTTCAACCGGCTTACCCTGGATAACAATTTGGCCTTTATGTATTTTTCTGATTCCAAACAGCGACTCAAGGATTTCCGTCCTGCCGCTGCCCATAAGCCCCGCCAAACCTACGATTTCACCTTCATTTACATGAAATGAAACATCCCTTACTAAATTTTCAACGCATAAGCCATTCACATCGATCATAACGCCCGGGTTCCGGATTTTCGGCCTTTCATGATATTCAAAGGCATTTCTTTCAGCGTCACCAAGCATATAATTAATTATACCGGCGATGGTCAGGTTTTTCGCATCTTCGGTAATGACGTGTTTTCCGTCCCTGAGTACGGTCACTTCGTCCGCGATTTCAAGGATCTCATTCATGCGGTGGGAAATATAAACGATAGAAACCCCTTCCGACTTCAAAGTTCTTACAATATCAAACAAGCGTTTTACCTCGGTATCTGAAAGAGACGCGGTTGGTTCATCCATAACAAGAATTTTCACTTTTTCGGACAAGGCCTTGGCGATCTCTATTAATTGGCAGTAACCAACGCTCAAATTGGCGATTTTTTCGTTCACCGCAACATCAATGCCCAGCCGATCCAGAAGTTTTTTCGCGTCTTCCCGCATTCTCCTGTCATCGTTAAAAAACCCTTTCCGTTCCTCATGGTTCAGATAAATATTCTCAACCACGGTTAAGGTGGGGACTACGCTGAGTTCCTGAAATATCATGCGGATTCCCGCCGCGGTAGCCATGGCATAACCTGAAAAATCAACGATTTTTCCGTCAACCCTGATCTCTCCCGAATCCTTTACATAAACTCCGGTCAAGATCTTCATCAATGTTGATTTTCCCGCGCCGTTTCCGCCTACAATCGCGTGTACGTGGCCTTTTTGAAGGTCAAAGGTCACGTTGTCTAAAACATTGTTGCCATAAAATGATTTTACAATGTTTCGCATTTGCAAAACAGGTTCGCTCATATCAAATATTTCCCCATTATTGATCTTGTATAATCAAATATCATATTCGGTATTTTCATATTTTACAACAAAAATCTTTTTCCCGTACATTATTCTGTATTTTTCAAACGAAATTTGAATCAGGGTTACTCATCTCTCCTGTATTTAAGGAGAGATGAGTAATTCCGTTACTTATTCGATTTTCCCAACTTTTTCCCATTGACCGGATGCCGCCGACTTAAATGCGGCATCCCCGATCAATTCAATGTTGTATCCGTCTTCGAATGAAGGGGAAACAGATTTTCCATCCACCACCGCCTTGATAAATTTATACATTTCAACAATTTTTGTTTCTGTATAACCTATACCAAGGGCGGGGATGGGCCAAAGGGCTTCTCCATAGGGGTGGGCGGGGCCGGTATATACCGTTCTGAACCCGCGTCTGTCGCCGGGATCATCGGCAAAACATACCTGAAGCTCATCCCTCCTTTCATAGTTGAAGCAGATGGACCCTTTGGTTCCGTGAATCTCAAAGGTAATGTAATTGTTTCGTCCCCAGGCGTTTCTGGTTGCCTCGATGGTGCCGAAAGCGCCATTGCTGCATTTTATGGTCAGGCAGCACTGATCGTCTACATCCACCTTTTCTTTTGGAACATTGGCGCCGCCTTTCACATTGCCAAGACTGTCTGTGGTTCCCGTCTGGATTGGACGTTCTTTCACATATGTAGCCATCCGGGCGTTGATTTCGGAAAAATCACCGATAAGGAAACGCAGCATATCAACAACATGGGTCGCGATGTCTCCAAAGGCGCCGCTTCCGCAGATTTTCTTTTGGAATCTCCATGAAAGGGGTGAATTGGGATCCGCCGACCAATCCTGCAAATAGGTACCGCGAAAATCCAATATATCGCCGATAGAGCCCTCGTCGATATACTTTTTGGCGAGCTGAACGGCGGGGGTCATCCGGTAATTAAAGGCCAGCATATTTACGATCCCCGCTTTTTTCGCGGCCAGGTACATCTGTTTTGCCTCTTCCAAGGTTCTTGAGATTGGCTTTTCGCAGATGACATGTTTTCCGGCGGCTGCGGCGGCAACGGCGATTTCCGCATGGGCATCATTCGGCGTGCAAATATCAACGATTTCAATTGCCGGATCGTCAATGATGTCCTTCCAGTTTGCGGTTCCTTTTTCAAAACCGAATTGCGCGGCCGCCGCGTCAGCCCGTTCCTGGGTCAAGTCGGCTATAACTTTCTTGTTCACCAGCGCGGGCGCGGGCCAGAAGAAAATGGGCATTCCGGAATAAGCGATTGAGTGGGCCTTTGCCATGAAACCAGCGCCTATCAAACCAACGTTATATGTTTTCATGTCACACCCTATTTCTTATAGACATTTCTGATGTCTGCCGGAGCGTCGGTATGATAAATTTCGTTATAAGCCTCCAGCACATTATCATGGGTAACCTTGAGGGCCGGAAGAGCGACATAGCCGGGCGCCCTTTTACCAATTAAGGCGTATCCAACCAGGATAGCTTCCGCCACACCCTGATCATAGGGCCGCTGGGCGCCGAGGCCTTTTACAATTCCGTCCTGGGCGAGCATTCTGGCGACATTATTACCAAGGTCGATGGTAGTTACAATAATGTCATTCCTGCCGTTGGCCCGCAGCGCCGATACAACGCCTTCCGCCGGGATGTCCCAGGTAGCGTAAATGCCGTTAAGGTCGGGATATTTGGTTATGAGAGCGCCGCCGACATCCGCGCCTTTGTTAACATCGTTGAAGCCCGCTTCCTCAACAATCGTGATGCCGGGAAATTTTTCCTTTATCGTTTTACGGAAAGCCTCGTCGCGTTGGTTGGTGACAAAGAAATTCGCGTCATAATATACCATCGCGATTTTTCCCCTGCCGCCGAGCTTTTCACCCATTATTTCCGCCGCCGCCACGCCGTTACCGTAATTATCCGCGGAAACAACGGATACATAATCCGTCCCGGCGACCATGTTGTCTGGACAGTTATCCATAAATACAATCTTAACGCCTTTTTTCGCGGCATCCTTAAAAACGGATTCGGCGGAAACAACATCCACCGGTATCGAGACAATGGCATTGGGGTTTAAGGCAAGAACGGTTTCGATATCCGCCTTCTGTTGGGCGGCATTAAAATTGGCGGATGTAACGGCGACAACCTGAATACCCATTCTTCCGAACTGATCCCGCAGGCCTTTTTCCTGCGCGGCGGACCAATCGTCGCCATTATAGTGGAAACAAATAGCGACCTTGTAATTGCCCGCCTTAATCCTGGCAAGCTCGTCCGCGTTCAGCGAAAGGCTGGAAGCCGGGCTGGCCTGCTCCCCGTGGGGGCCGGTACTCATAACCGCTCCCGAGGGGAGGGCCACCGGAGCCGAAGATGCGCTTCCCGCGCCCGACTGCTGGCCGCCGCCGGCAAAAACAAATGACGCGGCGATCAATACGCATAAAACCATGAATAAACCCTTTTTCATACATCACTCCTTCAAAAATGCTTTGTATTTGGCACGAAAACTTTCATGCCGTTAATTTCCACTGAAATCAGGAGAAATTAAGCTTCGTTTTCAGATAGTCGAAGGTAATCTTTGCACCCTCTTTCGGATCACCGTTCCAACCATCACATTCAATCGCATATAACACATTGTTTTTGTTCAGGATATTTACGATCGCGGGGAAATCGATGCCGCCTTTCCCCAGAGGACAAAACATGCCGGCATCGGTAACATCCTTTAGGTGGATGTATTTAATCCTGTCCGCATATTTTTTGACTATGGCAACAGGGTCACCGCCGCCGAGTACAACATGACCGGTATCAGGACAGAGGCAGATGCGGGTATGCGGCATAACCTTGTCTAACTGTTCGGGCGATTGTACCAGGGAACCCATGTGGGGATGATAGCTGGCGGTCATCCCCAATTTCTCAGCGATATCGCAGACCTTATCCAGAGCCGCCGCAAGTTTTTTATAATCCCTGTCTTGAATCCCATCATACCTTGTTGCGCCTCCGCCCAAGGCAATCTGGGTTGCGCCGAATTTCTTCGCAAAGGATGCGGCTTTTTCGATTTTGAAAAGCTCTTCGGGGAGTATTTCGTCATAAATAAAGCCCGCGGCGCAGTAAACAGCCAACAACGATATTTTATTATCGCTTAGGATACGGTTAAACGCCTCTTCCCGGCCTTCATAGGCGAGAAGGTTGCCGTCAAAGATCTCAATTTGTTCATACCCCGCGGAAGCTATCGCCGCAATCGCTTCCGCATCCGCCCCTGTGGAAACATAATAGGCGCTGTTCACATTGTTTGCCGCGGCGCAATGAGCCATAACGGCCCCCCACCCATTGGTCATGTATGCTACTTTCATAAAACCCCCTCAATTCAAAAATTTACGTAAATAAAATTTATTTTACGTAAATATTATAAATGTGGGTTAATTGTAGCATTGGATTACGCATCTGTCAAATTATTTTTTAAAATTTATTTTATAAATACGATAAATTTTACGCAAATATTATTTTTACGTAAAATTTAGTGTTTTATGGCGTTTTCCAGCTCTTTGGGAATGGACACATGAAAGATATCCTCCCAGGCTTTTAGCAATTTGTTTCTTTGAACGATATAGGGCGAAACGCCGATATACTTGTACCCGTCTTCCCCAAGGAGGGCTTTTGCGGTTGCCAGCGCAACCGCCGTACCCTGAGTATAAGGCCGCTGGGTTACAAGCCCTTTAACCATGTCCCCTTTAGCTAAATAAAACGCTATTTCCCGATCTAAGTCAAAGGTAAAAAGCGCAATATCTTCTCTCCCAAGCTCTTTCAGGAGTTTTATCGCCTGCAGGGCGGGCACATCCCAAGATACATATAATCCTTCCACTTCGGGGTGTTCGGTAATCATTTCTTTACATACCTCATAAGTACGCTCAATCTTACGGAAATGCTTCACCGCGACTATGTCGATATACGGATAGTTTTCCCGGACGACCTGTTCCGCGGTAATATCCCGCAAATGTGTCCCATAAAAGGGCGCTCCATGGGCGATAAAACCAATGTGAGCTTTGTCGCGATTTTTAAAATACTCGCCCAATAGAACTCCGGCATAATAACCGCCTTCCCTTTCATTTACAGAAACACAAGACGCATATTCATGGGTTTCCATACCCTTCGGGATATTGCTCATAAAGATTAGTTTAACTTCTTTTGACAATTCTTTGAATTTAGCCGCCGTGATAATATCATCGGACGGGATGGCGATAATGGCGTCGGGGTTTTGCATCCTAAGGCCTTCCAACTGCGTTACCTGCAAGTCAGGGTTAAAGTGGGCTTCGGCAACGGAAAGGATCCGTACGCCGTATTTCTCTAAGGTATCCCGTATCCCGTTTTCGTGCAGCCGCGTCCAGGCGGTATTGCCGTAATGGAAAGAGATTCCTACTTTAAAATGGCCGTGCCGCAGGGTTTCTATTTCCTTTTCTGAAAGCGTCAATTTTTCAATGGGAATGGCTTCTTCGCCAAAAGGCCCCCTGCCAATCATCTGGGTTGATTTTCTAAGTAAAAAATTAGCCTGTATCTTCTGGTTTTTTACGGGGGAATTATTGCCGCCAATCTTATCAAGAATTTTTTTCGCCGCGGCGGACCCTATCGCTTCAAAATCTTCCTCGATAATAGTAAGCGGCGGGTCGATGAGTTCGGTCCATTCTTTATTACCGACTCCGATGAAAGATATATGCTTGGGATACTCCACGCCTTGATCATCCAAAAAGTGCAGCACCTTCGGAGTAATATGGCTCAATCCGGAGATTAAAGCGGTCGGCATCTCTTGGCTGTAGAAATTGTATATTAGCTGCTGGGTAGTGTCCCCCTGGTAACTATCAACCGCCAGTACCAATTCGGGACGGTAGGGAATATCATGGGCTGATAAGGCCCGTTGATATCCTGACAACTGTTCTTTGGCGGTGCTAAAATCCTTTTTTCCCGTTATTAGGGCAATCTTATCATGTCCGCATTGAATCAAATAAATAGTGCTTTTATATGACGCTAATTCATGATCGGTTGTAATTGAATCAATTATTTTATCTTCAAAAAAACGATCCGCCAATACAAACGGCATGGATTTATTTAGGATCATTTCGTAACATTTACTGCTGTCTGCGGCAGGAACTAATATGATCCCGCCTATGGATTTATTATTCAACAAAGCGGTTAAGATGTTTTTTTCAAGATTTATATCGTCATTTGTTATTGATACCAATATCGTGTATCCCGCCTGTGAAAAGTTCCGGGAAAGAGAATCGGCTAATAAAACATAATCTTCAAGACAAGGGACAAGAAGCGCTATCTGTGAACATTTGCTGACCTGGCTGTTATATCCTATGGTTTTTTTGTAGTTATTTTCTTTTATGATTTTTCTAATCTTCTCTACTAATTCAGGGCTTACATAACGGGTCGCATTGATAACATGGGACACCGTAGCAATGGAAACGCCGGCTTCCTGAGCAATATCTTTGATTGTCACTTCTTTCATGCTAATGCCCCTCGGCTTTGATAGTCTATTTTAAATTAATAGCCACATTTTTCAAGCCCTCGCGCTCGGGAGCCGCTTTTCCTTTTGAGTTTTCGGCGAAAAACATTATATTGTATATCATGGAAAGATATATCGGCATTCATTCAAAAACAAAACCGTCCTTGTTTTCCGGCCGCGGGCGGTTGGTCCCTATTATCGGCCTGCTTCTGTTTTTGGCCGGGGTCCTCTCCTGCGCAAGCGCCGCCAAGGTTTACAACGGGCTGGGGAAACCTTCGGATCCGGCGCCCTTTATGGCGGCGGCCCGGAGGGGAACGCTGCCTAACGGTCTTCGCTACTATATTCTGGAAAATACCCGTCCCGGGAACCGGGCCTATTTGACCCTGGCGGTAAACGCCGGATCGGTATTGGAAAAGGATGACGAACAGGGGCTTGCCCACTTTGTGGAACACATGGCCTTTAACGGCACCGCCCGGTTCCCTGAATCGGAGCTGATCGACTATCTCCGTTCCCTGGGGATGCGTTTCGGCCCGGAGGTAAATGCCTACACTTCCTTTGACGAGACGGTGTACGGCATCGAGGTGCCCGCCGAAACCGGGGAGGACGGGGTTAAACGGATTCCCGATAAGGCCCTGGCGGTTATTGACGACTGGACCCACGCGATTACCTTTGCCCCCAAGGATGTGGACGATGAGCGGCTTGTCATCATGGAAGAATACCGGACCACCCTCGGGGCGGGAGACCGGCTGCAGGAACAGCTGCTGCCGCTGATCTTCGAAGGTTCCCCCTACGCCCATCGGCGCCCCATCGGGCTTCCGGCGATCATCGAAGGCGCCCCGGCGGCGCGGCTGGAAAATTTTTACAAGACCTGGTACCGGACCGACAATATGGCCCTCATTTTTGTGGGGGATTTTGACGGGGCGGCCCTGGAGGCGTCCCTGGGCGCTCACTTTACCGCTCCCGTTCCGGCTTCTCCCCTTAATCGTCCCCGTTATGATCTTCCGGCGCCGAAGAAGGGGAATTTTAAAGCCGTGTGTTTTACCGATCCTGAACTTCCCTATACCAAAATTGATTTGTACTATAAGCGTCCGCCCCAGGCCCGGGGTACGGACCTGGCTTCTTACCGGCGGGATATGGTCGATAATCTTATCGACCAAATGCTTTCCCTGAGGTTTGATGAAGCGGCGTCCAAGCCGGAAACCCCCTATGTATGGGCCGCCGGGGGCGGCATACGTTTCGCCGCTTCCTCCCGGTATTATATATTGACGGCTCAGGCAAAGACCGGAACCGCCGAGGCGGCGCTCCGGGCGCTGCTGCGGGAAAAGGAAACCATCCGCCGCTATGGTTTTACCGAACCTGAAATCGACCGGGCTAAACGTTCCCTCCTTTCCGATATTACCCAGATGGCCGCCGAAAAGGACCGCCAGGAATCCGGTTCCTATGTGCGGGAATTTACCGATCATTTTCTTGGGGGAGGCAATGTTCCGGATATTGAGTGGGAGCTGGAAGCGGTAACCAAACTGCTGCCCGGCATAAGCGCCAAGGATATCGGCGCCGGGATAAAGGATTATTTTACCGCCGGCGATCTTACGGTGCTGGTCATGGCCCCGGAGTCGGAAAAAGCCAATCTGCCTTCTCAGGACAGGATCGGGGAGCTGGTCAGGGAAAGCCTGAAAGCGTCCGTCCCGCCGCCTGAAGCCGCGGTGGTAAGCGACGAACTTATCGGCAGGGAACCCGCGCCGGGGGCCATCGCCGCCGAAAGCCGGGACGAAACCGGGGCTCTTGTTTGGGAGCTGGCCAACGGCGCCCGGGTGATCCTCAAGGAAACGGCGAACAAAAACAATGAAGTGATACTCTACGCGCTGGCCCGGGGGGGCACCACCAGCGCGGATGACGAGGCGGCCGTTTCCGCCGGCCTGGCCGCCGAAATGCTGGGAGTTTCCGGGGCCGGCCCCTATTCCCGGCCGGAGCTGATCAAAAAGCTGGCGGATAAACAGGTATCCCTATCCTTCTGGACCTCAAACTATATCCGGGGGTTCCAGGGATCCGCCGCCGCCGGTGATATCAAAACCCTCTTCGAGCTGCTTCACTTAAGTTTTACCCAGCCCCAGCTTGATTCCGGCGCGGTGGACGCCCTGCTGGATCAGTACCGGACTACCCTGGCTCAGCAGGAAGAGGATCCCAATACGGCTTTCATCCGGGAGGTGACTAAAACCGCTTATGGGAATCATCCCCGGTTTAAGCCCCTGGAAACGGCGGATCTTGCGGGGGTGTCCCCGGACGCCGCCCTGGACTTTATCGAAAAGGCGATGAATCCCGCGGACTATACCTTTGTCTTTACCGGGAACCTGGATACCGCCGCTGTCCGCGGCTATACCGAAACATATCTGGCCTCCATACCCCGGGGTGAAACCTGGAACACCTGGACGGATCCGCATATCCGGCGTCCGGTCAATGTAGAGAAGGCCGTTTTTAAAGGGAAGGAGGAAAAGAGCCTGGTGTTCCTGGGCTGGTACGCGCCGGCCCCCTATTCCGAAACGGCGGGAGCCGCCGCCTCGGCGTTAAGCGAGTACCTGGATATCATCCTTACCGAGGATATCCGGGAAAGCCTGGGCGGGGCATACTCGGTTTCGGTAAACGCTTCCCTCTCCCCCTTTCCTTCGGGGGAACTTGCCCTGGGCGTCTACTTTGCCTGCGATCCGCGCCGGGTTAAGGAACTTGCCGCCGCCGTTACCGCCCGGATTCAGCAGACCGCCGCCGCGCTCGACGCCGGATCCTTTGCCAAGGCGGTGGAGGCTCTTAAGAAGGACTATGAAGCGTCCATGCAGAGCAATCTCTATATTGCCCGAAACTATGCCCAGTCCCTGGTCCTGCTGGATCTGCCCCTCGCCCGTCTGGACAAACGGCGTGAATTATATGAAGCTGTTACCGGCGCCGACATACAGGGCCTGACCCGGCGGCTTTTACAAAACGCCCCCGCCCAGGTGATTCTGTACCCCGAAGGATGGAATGCCATAGATTAGGCAAGTACGAAAGGAGACGCTATGTTCGATTATTATTATCTTGTTCTGGTTGTGCCGGCCCTCATCCTTTCCCTTATCGCCCAGATTCTGGTTAAGAGTACCTTTGCCAAATATTCCAAAATACCGAATTCCCGGCAAATGCCGGGCCGGGCGGCGGCGGCGTATTTAATGAAGGCGAATAACATTACCGGTGTGGCCATTGAGCCCGTGGGAGGTTCCCTGACGGATCACTACGATCCCGCCCACAAGGTTCTGCGCCTGTCCCAGCCGGTGTATGATCAGACTTCCATTGCCGCTGTTGGGGTCGCCGCCCACGAAACGGGGCATGCTATCCAGCATGCCCGTTCCTACGGCCCCCTGATTCTCCGGGGCGCCCTGGTTCCGGCGGCGAACATCGGTTCTTCCATCGGGCCCTGGCTGGCGGTGGCGGGGCTGGTCCTCTCCTTCCCCATGCTGATCAATGCGGGCATCATCTTGTTCGGCGCCGCGGTTCTTTTCTATGTAATCACCCTGCCGGTGGAATTCAACGCCTCCGCCCGGGCCATCGCCGTTTTACGGAGTAATGATATCCTTACCCCGGAGGAACTGCGGGGAGTGAAAAAGGTCCTGAGCGCCGCCGCCCTTACCTATGTGGCGTCGGCCCTCACGGCCCTGATGAGTTTTCTCAGGCTCATCCTCATTTCCCGCGGCCGGAGACGCTAGCGCATAGCCAATAGCTTAACTGCGGGAATTTCGGACGAAAATTTGCGTTTTCCTCCGTTTCTGTTTATGCTTTAACCAGGAGCCCGGAGCCCCTAAGTTAAAAAACAGGAGTACAAAAATGAGTCAGGATCTGCACATGCCCCTGCTGGGCGATACCTTTCCGGAATTGTTCGTACAAACTACCCAGGGCCCCCTTCATCTGCCCCATGATATGAGGGGAAGCTGGTTTGTCTTTTTCAGCCATCCTTCGGAGTATACCCCGGTTTGTACCACCGAATTTTTAAGTTTCCAGAAACTTATGCCCGAATTCGACAAGCTGGGGATTAAGCTGGTCGGCATGGCCATCGATCAGATCGCCGCCCATATCAAATGGATCGAGTGGGTTAAGGAAAAGCTGGGCGCCGACATCACCATCCCCCTGATCGCCGCCAACGACGCGATAGCCATGGATGTGGGGATGATGCGGTCCGGCTCGTTTTCGGTCAGGGAAGTATTCATTGCCGACCAGGAGGGGAAAATCCGGCTTATCCACACCTATCCCCAGGAGATCGGTTTCAACATGGAAGAAATACTCCGGGCCGCCAAGGCCCTGCAGGTTGCCGACAGAAACGGCGTTTCCCTGCCCGCCAACTGGCCGAATAATGACCTTATCCAGGACAAGGTCATTATTCCGCCCCCGGACACCGTCGCCGGGGCGGAGGAATACAAGAAAAAGTACGACGGCTATGACTGGTGGTTCAGTTACCAGGCGATTCCGAGCCCCTAGCGTCTGCCGGACTTCATACAATATTCCTGGCTCAGGTGTTTACAATCGGTGATAATGTAACGCCGCCCAAGATCATTGACGCTGTCAGCCAGGGATATCATACCGTTCGCCTTCTGTAACCTTTTGTTAACAAAAAGGCTTTCCTATTTCGGGAAGGCAGCCTTAAAAAGAAAGGGGTTTCAATGAATCCGTTCCAAACCGCCCCGAACGGCAGGAAAATACTGACCCTTATTGGCGTCTATATCGCGTTGATCACTTCGCTTTTTGTCTCCGTCAGCGACTCCATTTTGCTCCCTGTGGCGGCAAAAGAAATCGGGGGCCTGGATTATTATCCTTTGTCCACCTCGCTTTCCGGCTGTTTGTCCATCTCGCTTATGCCCCTGTATGGCTTTATTGCCGCAAAGAGCCCCTCGGCGAAACGCCTGCTGATGGTTTTTTCATTCCTCATAGCCGGAGCGATTGTTCTCTGCCGCGGTTTGGCGGCTTCCATGTGGGCCATTATTATCCCTTCGTTTTTCGCCGCCTGCTACGCGCCGGCAATCTATGTCCTCGGTTACTCAACAATCCGCGATATGTATGACGCAAGACAGGCAAGCGTCTTTCTTGGATTAGCCGGAACAATGATGGCCATCGGCACGATTTGCGGCGCCCCCCTGTTCGGGGCGCTTACGGGCCTTGCGGGCTGGCGTTTCCCGTTCTTTGTCATAGGCCC
>JAISQR010000065.1 GCA_031274035.1 Treponema sp.
CTGGACGAGGGCTACCAGAATAAGCTGCCCATTAAGATATGCTGCCTTGCCGACGCCAGCCGCTGGAAGCGTATGCTGATCCCCCTCAAGAATGTCATTGAGCCCCAGCTTGAGGAGGCGGATATAGTGCTTATCAACAAGACCGATTTGGTGGGCGCCGATGTGCTCTCCGAAGTGAGCGATTCCATCAAGGCCTTCAACGCGGAGGCGGCGATTTATCCCATTTCCGCGCTGCAGCCCATAGACACGGCTATTTGGGATCAGTTGATCTAGGGGAGGCTTTATGGCTTTGCACGAACACGAAGAACACGGGCACGAAGGGCATGATCATCACCACGGGCATGATCACGAACATGACGAGCACAAACATGACCACGAACATGAGGGCCACGATCACCACCATGAGCACGATGATCACGAGCACGATGATCACGACCATGCCCACAGTCACGAGGGGCGCCACCACCACGAGCACGATGATCACGACCACGAGGGCCACGATCATCACCACGAGCACGATGATCACGACCACCACGACCATGCCCACAGTCACGCGGGGCACCATCATCATGATCACGATGATCACGACCATGATGAGGAGGAGCACGAGGATATCAGCATTGACTATCACGAGGAGTCGGTCATTGCGGTGTTCCAGAAGAGCCTGAGCCGGCCCTACGCCGAGGTGGTGGACATTGTGGAGGGCCGTATGCGCATCATAGGAGATGCGGTAACGGCCAAGGGCGGCTTCATCGGCCACATCAAGTCCGTGGTGATTGCCGAGGGGGAGCGTTGTATGCTCTCCGTTACCGATGTGGGGGCCCCGGCCCAAAGGCGGGACCTGGGCGGCGAATCGGCCCGCTTCGAGCTGGTTTGCATAGTGCTTCTGATTGAAGGCGATGACCTCCGGGCCATCATCAAGGACGCATTCAAGGACTACATCGGGTAGCAGCCCGGTGAGTGAGCCTCCGGGGAAGCGCTGCGGCAAGAGAGGGCCGTGCCGCTTTCCCGGACGGTTTCCCCTGGGGAGCCCGGCGCCCGCCTTTCGTGCGCCCCGTCACGGGCTTGTGTTTTTTTAATTCAGAATATGAAAGCCGCCGCTTAAAATGCGCAGGGGAGGCGCAGCCCTTCCGAATCAAAGGTTTTTGAATTTTCTTGACCTGGAGTTCACTCCAGTTTGTATATTGGTTTATCGATCTTGTGGAATTTTATGGAGGGTACGATGCAAATCAGGAATTATGGAAAGACGGGGAAAAAGGCGTCTCTTTTTGGGATGGGCTGTATGCGCATGCCTGTCGTGCTGCCGCCGCCGGGAAGCCCGCCGCCGGCTCCGGGCGCCGGTGGGCCGCCGCCCATGCCGCCGGTGGACAAGGAGAAGGCTTTTGAGATGATTCGCTATGCGGCGGATCATGGGGTAACGTACTTCGACACGGCCTTTGGCTACCACGGCGGGGAGAGCGAGGCTATCCTGGGTGAGGCTCTGGCCGAGGGAGGCCGGCGGGAGCGGGTGATGATCGCCACGAAGCAGCCTTTCCGGGAGATGAAGGACAAGACTACGATCCGCAAGAATCTGGAGAATACCCTGAAGAAGCTCAGGACGGATTATCTGGATGTGTACCTTATCCACGGCATAGGCCAGGATGAATGGCCGGGCATCAAGGAGCGGAAGATTCCCGAGGAGTTCGAGCAGTTCAAGAAGGAGGGGCTTATCCGCGGGGTGGCTTTCTCGTTCCACGGCCCGCTGGATACGTTCAAAGATGTGCTGGGTTACTACGATTGGGATATGTGCCAGGTGCAGCAGAATTTTCTGGATGTGGACCGGGAGGTAACGGAGGAGGGGATTCGCCTGGCGGGGCAGAAGGGCTGCGCTCTGGTGATCATGGAGGGGCTCCGGGGCGGCGCCCTGGCGCGGGCTCCCAAGCCGGTGCAGGCCCTCTACGACGCCTTCCCGGTGAAGCGTTCCCCGGTGGAGTGGGGCTTCCGGCACCTCGTGAATTACCCCGAGGTTTCGGTGATACTGAGCGGTGTTTCCACGCTGGATCAGCTTAAGGAGGATATTGAGCTTTTCTCCAAAGAGGATTTTACCCCCGGCTGTTTGAAGGACGACGAGAAGGCGCTGATCCGGGAGGCAAAGAAGGTCTACGACGGCCTGACCAAGGTGCCCTGTACGGGCTGCGAATACTGTCTGCCCTGTCCCAGCAATGTGGCGATCCCCCGGATTTTTGCGGGCTACAACGACGGCTACCGCTTCGATAACTATCAGCAGTCCAGGATGTTCTACGGTTTCATGAAGATGCAGAAGGCCGACGCTTCCCAGTGCGTGGAGTGTAATCAGTGCCTGGAGAAGTGTCCCCAGCACATTAACATTCCCGAAATGCTGAAGGAGGCTGCCGTAGCGCTGGCGGGTTAGGAGTGTAAGTAGTAACGAAGAGAATATTAGCCACGGACTAAACTGACTTTTGTTCGAAATTCCCGTTTTTGTCCGTGGTTATATTAAAAATTATGCTTACGCATATTACGCCCCCGGTCCGGAAGCCCGCTTGCGCGGGGCGGGTCCGGGGGCGCCCCCTCAGCGGGGCCGGGCTATGTACTTCGCCAGCTCCGGCTTCTTCTTGAGCTCCTCCGCCAGCCCTTCGGCGCGGCCCTTGTTCACATAATCAGCTTTCTGGAAAGAATAAGTAAACTTTGTGTGAACATCGTAGATACCGGCCATAAGCGCGTAGGCATCCTCGGTCATGACAAGTTCCTCATCCGTGGGAATAACATAAACGGGAATCTTCGACTCCGGCTTGCTGATAATAGACTCCGTGTTCCGGGTACAGGCAATCTTGTTCGCCTCAGGATCGTAGACAATACCTATGCCCTCAAGCCCCTCCAGAATCTTTTCCCGGATAAACCAGGCGAACTCACCGACCCCGGCGGTAAACACCAGCGCGTCCGTCCGCCCCAGCACCGCCTGATAAGCGCCTATGTATTTTTTGACCCGGTGGGCCTCCATATCCTGCGAAAGCAGCGCCCGCTTGTCGCCGTCGAGCTTCGCCTTCTGAATATCCCGACGGTCCGTGTACTGGCCCGTTACGCCCAGCAGCCCGGACTTCTTGTTCAGCGCGCTCTCCATTTCAGCGGGGCTCATGCCGGTCTTCCGCATCACATAGAAAGGCATCGCCATGTCCGCGTCGCCGGAACGGGTCCCCATGACCAGCCCCTCCAGCGGGGTAAGCCCCATGGAAGTCTCGAAGGAACAGCCGTTCTTCACCGCGTTGACGGAAGAACCGTTCCCTATATGGCAGATGATAAGATTCGTCTGAAAGGGGTCCTTCCCCAGCAGCACCGAAGCGCGCTTCGCCGTGTAGAGAAAACTCGTCCCGTGAAAGCCGTAGCGCCGCACCGAATACTTCTCGTACCACTCGTAGGGCACCGCGTAAAGAAAAGCCTCCGGCGGCATGGTCTGATGCCAGGCCGTGTCCATCACGGCGCAGTGCGGCACATCGGGCAGCACCTTCTTCGCGGCCACTATCCCCATAATATTCGCCGGATTGTGCAGGGGCCCCAGATCCTTCACCTCATCCAGCGTGGCCATCACGGCATCGTCCACAATCACGCTCTTCGTGAACTTATCGCCCCCGTGAACCACCCGGTGGCCCACCGCCTTAATCACGCTCATGTCGCTGATAACCCCGGTCTTGGGGTCCGTCAGGGTCTTGATGATAAGGTCCACCGCATCGGTGTGTGTGGGGCAGTCGTGCTCAATGGTAATCTCTTCCTTACCCTTCACCTTGTGATTGATAAACGAACCGCCGATGGTAACCTTCTCCACCACGCCGACAGCCAAAATGTCCTGGGCGTCCCAATCATAAACCTGATACTTCGCGGATGACGAACCGCAGTTAAGCGTCAAAATAACCATGGTAACCTCACAAAGCGCCTAAAATATACAAAAATATAGCACGGAGCCCGGAACAGTAGCAAGTAGCGGGTCCAAAGAGGAGGAATAGGGAGGGGGCTTGGCCCCCTACGCTCCAGCCTCCTCGGGCCTGCGGCCCTGCGGGGTCTTCCGCTACCCCCAATGCGGGGGGGCACAAAGGGCAACCGCAGGTTGTCTACGGGAAAATTTGACCTGCTCCGGCGCAGAAAAATTCCCCCGGTTACCATAAGTACCCTCCGCCTTTAGGCGGAGGGGTGCGCCGTGCCCCCCGCAACGCCCCCCCGCCCCTTACCCGCAGGTCTTCCTGCCACAGGCAAGTCTTACCCGCACGGGATAGAGCGGAAATCCTTGTTTGCCGCGAAGCGGCAAACAAGATTGGAGCGATAGCCCGGTCCCCGCCAGGGCCGCAGGCGGCCCTGGCGGGGATGCGCCCCCTTCTTCTTCACGCCTGGGCCTCAATTGAATTTTGCCGCTCCCCGTACTATAGTGGGATAGTCCGAAAGATCATGCGGCGTCCCGGAGTGTGTTTCGTCCACCCGGTGCAGCCGGATGTGCAAGTACCCGGCGCCGGCGGAGTTTTCCAAAACCCCGGCGTCTTGTCCTGCCCGGACGATAAAGCTTATCATACTACCATGAATCTTGCCATAATCCCGGCGCTTCTTTCCCGGCAGGAAAAACGCCGACTCATTTTTATTCTCTTTGCGCTCCTCGTCATGGGCATTGTCGAAGTGGCCGGCGTCGGCGCCCTGGGGCCCTTCATGGCCGTTGTCTCGGAGCCCGCCATCATACACACCAACGCCTATTTGAGCGCCGCCTACACCCTGCTCAAGGTTGAGACGGATAACGCTTTTATTGTCTTTTTTGGTATTGCGGTAATCTCCGTTCTGGCCCTGAGCAATTTCTGCATCTCGGCGATAAACTACATTCTTAACCGCTACACCGCAAAATGTTCCCATGCCATGTCCATACGCCTCTTTGAGCGCTACCTCCGGCAGCCCTATATGTACTACCTGAACATCAATTCCGCCGAATTGACAAAAAGAATCTGGAACGATGTCCCGGTCTTTGTAAATGAAGTGCTCTTCAGGATTCTCTCCCTTATTTCCTCCGCCGTTATAGCGCTGTTCATCTTTATACTGCTGGTTGCCGTCAATCCCCTGCTTGCGGCGCTTATAAGCCTGGTACTCGGTGTTTCCTACATTCTTATTTTTACGGCGGTACGGAAATTCCTTGCCCGGAAAGGCGCCGAGCGGAACAGGCAGGACAGCCTGAAGTATAAATACATCAACGAAACTTTCGGCGGCATAAAGGACATAAAAATTCTGGGGAAGGAACAGGTTTTTCTTAATTTTTACCGTGAACCCTCCCGATTGGCCGCCATGAGCAGGGCTGCCGGTGAAATTGTAGGAGAGCTTCCCAAGTACATCATCGAAACCATAGTCATAGGCGGTATTATTGGCGTCATAATAGCGATGATACAATCCGGTTCCAGGATTGAAGATTTTATCCCGGTATTAACCGTATTTGCCTTTGGCGCCTACAGGTTCCTGCCGCTCTTACAGAAAATATTCCGCGCCGTCTCCAGCATACGTTACAATTCTCCGGTCATGGATAATCTCTACCAGGACCTTGTCCGCCTGCCCGAAGGAGCGCCCCTTGCCCCGGGCGACGCCGCTCCGCTGGATTTTCACCGCGCCTTCAGGCTTGAGAACATCAGTTTTGCCTACCCCCGCACGGAAACGGACACTATCAAGAATCAAAGCGTCACCATTGCCCGCAACACTTCCGTGGCCCTGGTCGGGGCGACGGGCTGCGGAAAAACCACCCTGGCCGACATCATCCTGGGGCTGCTGGAGCCCCAGGCAGGGAAGCTATACGTTGACGACACGGAGATTACCGCCGCCAACCGCAGGAACTGGCAGAGGAACCTCGGCTATGTGCCGCAAAGCATCTACCTTACCGATGACACGATACGCAACAACATTGCCTTCGGCGTAGATCCCGCGCTGATAGATGACGGGGCCGTTGAGGCGGCGGCCCGGCTGGCGAACATCCATGACTTTGTTACCGGGGAGCTGAAAGAAGGCTACGGCACGGTTATCGGGGAAAAGGGCATAAGGCTTTCCGGGGGGCAGCGCCAGCGCATAGGCATAGCCCGGGCGGTCTACCATGATCCGCCCATTCTGATTCTCGATGAAGCTACCAGCGCCCTGGACAGCCTCACGGAAAACGCTATCATGGACGCCATTAAAAATGTGAGCCACAAAAAAACGATCATCATGATAGCCCACCGCATCACCACGGTCAAAAGCTGCGATACGATCTACATGATGGACCGGGGGATCATTACGGACAGCGGCAATTACGCCGCTCTCTACGCGGGAAACCCCGCCTTCAGAAAAATGGCGGACGGCGTAATCTAGGACTCAGGGGGCGGCATGGCTGAGATAGCGATCATAGGCGCGGGGTATGTGGGGCTGGTGTCCGGCGCCTGCCTTGCGGATTTTGGGAACCGGGTCATCTGCGTTGACAATGACGCCCGGAAAATTGAGCGCCTTGAAGCGGGGGAAATACCGATTTACGAACCGGGCCTGGAGGACGTGGTACGCAGGAACACCGCTTCCGGCCGCTTGGGCTTTTCCGCGTCTCTGCCCTCAGCGCTGGAAAAGAGCGGCGTTGTTTTTATTGCCGTCGGCACCCCTCCCTCCGAAGACGGCAGCGCTGACCTCTCCCATGTGGAAGCCGTGGCCCGTGAAATCGGCAGGACCATCACCGAATACAGGGTCATTGTGGACAAGAGCACGGTTCCCGTCGGTACGGGCAGAAAAGTACGGCAATGGATAGCCGAGGAGCTTGACAGGCGGGCTGCGGGCGGGATCCCCTTTGATGTGGTATCAAACCCCGAATTCCTGCGCGAAGGCGCCGCGGTTCAGGATTTTACCCACCCGGACCGCATCGTCATTGGGGCGGAAACGGAAAAGGCCCGCGGCGTCATGCGGGATGTGTACCGTGCGCTCTACCTGAACGAAACCCCGTACATTGAGACCAACATAGAATCGGCGGAAATGATAAAGTACGCTTCCAATGCCTTCCTCGCCATAAAAATATCCTTCATCAACGAAGTGGCCAATCTCTGCGAAAAGGTGGGGGCCAATGTGCAGGACGTGGCCAAGGCGGTGGGGCGCGACGGCAGGATAGGCGGCAAATTCCTCCACCCCGGCCCCGGTTACGGGGGGAGCTGCTTCCCCAAGGACACCCAGGCGCTGGCCTACACCGGAAAACTGCACGGAAGCCCGCTTTCCCTTGTCGAAGCCGCCATAGGCGCCAATGAACGGCAGAAACTCAACATGGTGGAAAAAATTGAACGGGGCCTCGGCGGCAGCGTCCGGGGCAAAAAACTGGCCGTCCTGGGCCTCGCCTTCAAGCCCAACACCGATGATATGCGGGAGGCCCCCGCGCTGGTAATCATAGGCGAACTGGTCAGGCGGGGCGCGGAAATACGCGCCTGCGACCCCGCCGCCCTCAAGGAAGCGGCGTGGCGGCTCCGGGACGCGGGGCCGGCGGTAACGCTCTTTGACGGCGAATATGACGCCCTTTCCGGGGCCGACGCCCTGGTCCTTATGACCGAATGGAACCAGTACCGCAGCCTGGACCTGGACAGGGTAAAGGCGCTGCTTGCGGCCCCCGTCTTCTTCGACTTACGCAATGTATACAAACGCAACGAGGTGGAGCAAAAAGGCTTCCGCTACTTTGCGGTGGGGCAGTAGGGTGAAGGTTTTTGTCATAACGCTGCCCGATGCAAAGGATAGGCAGGAAAATATAAGTTCACAACTCCATTCCATGGATATTCCTTACGAGTTTATTTGGGGTGTGAACGGCAAGCGTATGACTCCCGGGGAAATAGCAGAATCTTACGATTCGGAGAGGGCGGTAAAGCGGTTGGGAAGGAATCTAACCCCCGGTGAAATAGGATGCGCATTAAGTCATAGACTTGTTTATGAAAAAATGATAAAAGCCAATATTGAACGTGCAATTATTCTTGAAGATGATGTAATAGTAGACAAAGATTTTATAGTGGTTATGAATCTTTTAATGAATATAAGAATCAACAATTATATTGTTAAGCTTGATAGCCCGCAAAAGCAAATGGTTCCCTGGCATAAAATCAGGTTGAACGATAAATATATGATAGAACACCCTCTCTCAAGCGTTATGTTTACATGGGGATATTACATTGATCTTATTGCGGCAGAAACAATGATAAACATATCGAAAAAAGTGTTTCTGGTTGCCGATGATTGGTTTTGGTATAAATCATATATTAAAATCAGAATGCTCAACAAAAACATTATTTTTAGCAATGATTCACTGGAATCGGAAATTGGTGAGCGTTCCGAAGGAATGGAAGGGCAGAAGTTCGAATATATTAGCAAGTATCCTCTTCTAAACAAGAGTGTTAAGTCCATTAGACTGCTGGTTTCTTTATTTCATTGATACAGGAAAATATTTTGAAGATGCAGCAGCGCAATATAGGTATTCAAGAATATGCGGCCTTGCCAAAAGGACACAATGAAGTTTTGACCGCCGCAAACCGTTTGCTGCTGCAGGCATGGCGAGGATTTTGTATAAAGAAGAAGCTTTTTTCGGTATTTATTACTTTTATTTTCCTTTCTCCGGCTTTTTCTCAGGAGGCGCTGCTTTCAGAAACTGAGCGGTACTATGACTTTCTTGCCCTCCAGGGCTTGACGGAGCGTTCTTACCTCAATTTCAGAACCCTCTCCGATTCAGTGTGGGAACTGGACGAAGACGCCGCCCACCCCTGGCAGGGGCACAATTTGGGTATCCGGCGGAACTTATTCGGCGATGTTACCATGCGTATATACGGCCCCGAACTGTTTACCTCCGTCAATACGGCGGCTCCCTACGGCCAGAATGACGGCGCCCTCTGGCAGGGGCGCGGCTTCAACGCCGCCTTTACCGCCGGGGTCCGCTTCGAAGGTTACGGGGTGGAGGCAACCTTCAAGCCGCAGGTGTCCTTTAGCCAGAACGCGGGGTTTGCAATTATGGACTCCCCCTATGATAGTAAATACGGTTACTTTTGGAGCTATGGGGGTAATGCTGGCGTTGATGCGCCGCAGCGTTTTGGGGATAAACCTTTTTTTACCTTCGACTGGGGTGATAGTGAAATACGCTACTCATGGAAAACCTTAACCATAGGTTTTGGAACGCAGTCTATTTGGCTGGGGCCGGCGTATCTTAACCCCATACTCCATTCAAATAATGCTCCCACGTATCCTCGTCTGGATATGGGCTTACGGAAACAACCGGTAACTATTCCCGGTCTTGACTGGTATATGGGCGATGTCGAATTTCGTATCTGGACAGGGTATCTATCAGAGTCTGATTATTTTGATAATGATGATACCAATGATCACACCATGTTTCACGGTCTGTCCCTGGCCTATGCGCCGTCTTTTTTGCCGGGTTTGACGCTCTCCGCAAACCGGGTTTGCCTGGTCGCATGGGAATGGGAAAACATGAAATATATTGTTCCTCTTGCAAAAAACAGGGACGAAGACCAGAAAGCGTCCTTTAGCCTGTCATGGATCTTTCCCCGGGCCGGGCTTGAGATATACGGGGAGATAGGCATAGATGATTTTGTGGGAGGCGGATTTTGGGGGTATATACGTTACCCCTTCCATACAATGGTGTATACAACTGGTTTTAAGAAGACTATAGATTTCATATCTATCGGTGAAAGGAAAGTATTTGGCGTGATTGCATTGGAATGGCACGATGCAGAAATGTCACAGGATTTTCAATATATGTGGCCTTATACATTTTATTTTCATCACAAAATTATACACGGTTACACTAATAGAGGGCAATTTATCGGAAATGGCAATGGAGCGGGTGGAAACAGCCAGCATCTGGAATTTAGCTTATATTACCCCGAAGGAAGTTTTTCAATTTTTATCAACCGAAATAACCCCGACAATAACTTTTTTTATCGTGAAATGATAGAGCAAAAAGCCACGGACACTTCATTCGGAGCAAGATATTTCTGGAGCTGGAAAGCAAACCTTGTTATCGGCGCCAATACGGAATACTTTCTGAGCGAATCGCTAAAGATCGGTGGAGGGGTAGTATACAACTTAATTTTGAATCCCCTCTTTTATTATAAAGATAATATAGGAAAAGATGAATATTTGCATAATTTTTCTTTTCAATTAAGTGTTAAATATGAGTTGTAGTAGTCTGTAGGTATGAATATCTCATTTCATCCCAACCAAAAGGTTGTGGAATTCTTTAGAATTATTGTTCGTGAAGAGGCAATGTGCCGCAATAAAATATATGGTTTACGATTGTTTTACGTTTTTTAATGAGCTTGATTTACTTGAAATACGCCTGAATGTCTTGGCCCCCGTGGTCGATAAATTTGTGCTTGTCGAATGTGATAGGACATTCTCGAATAACGTAAAACCCTTATATTATGAAGAAACAAGGAAAGATTCGCATCCTTTACAAAACAAATTATTCACATCAAAATAACAAAGCCTCCCAGCTTTAATACCGCCTGGGAAATGGAGAATTACCAGCGCAATATGATAGCCGAAGGGATAAAAAACTGCAGCCCTGATGACACCATTCTTATTTCAGATTTGGATGAAATCCCGAATCCCAATGCAATAGAAAATTACCGGGGCGGGGTTTTCAAACTGGAACAGAAAATACACTGTTTCTTCCTGAACTATGTAAACATAAGCAAGAATTGCTGGTATGGAACCCGTATTATGAAATACAACGATATTTTACGGAATGTGACCGAGAATTATGAATATGCCTATGGTGAAGAATTCCCCGAATTCTTGAATAGAGGATGCACCCCTACAAAGATCAGAATGATCACAGGATTCCCCATGTTAAAAAACGGCGGCTGGCACTTTACTTATTTGGGGGGGATTGAGGGAATAAAGACAAAGATCATGGCCTTTAGCCATCAGGAATATAATAATGAAGAATTTTTACAAGATGATGTAATCAACAAAAAATTGAAGAAGGGAATTGATTTTTTTCGCCCCAAGAACTATCGTTATATTCCAGTGCTCATTACAAATAAAATACTCCCGGAATATATTGTTGAGAATCAGGATAAATATACAGCCTTGATATATCGTGATGTTCGATTATTCAGAAATGTACTTGTACTGATAAGTTTTAAGGGTTACAGTTTCGCCCTTAGGGTGTATCGAAGCATAAGGCATATAATGAAGTTTGAAAGATGATGCCCCTTCTGTCACGAAGCTTCTCCCTGTGAATAAACTAAATGCAGCTTATAGGATGGTTGGCTCCCTGGCGTCATGACCGTTACGTTTTACTTTGATCCAAAGATTGTCCTCCTGGTTAAGAAATATGGCGGTACAGAAAGAATCGTGTATTGGCTGATGAAAGAGCTGGTAAAAAAAGGCCATAAGGTTTATTTTATCGGAAATGAACATTCAAAAATGACGGATATCGGAGTTGTTCTGATTCCCTGTAAAGTCAATGAGGATTGGCGCTTGCGGATACCAAAAAATACTGATATTGTACAGTTGTTTCAAAATAGCGCCGAAATTGATATTCCATCATTAAATACGATAGAAGGAAATGAAAAGGCAGGTACGGTGTTTCCCGAAAATACAGTATTTGTTTCAAAAAATCATGCTCAAAGGCATCATGCCGGGCATTATATATATAATGGCATTGATTTAGACGAGTACCCGTTTGTCAGGAAACGCAAATTTGCAAACAGAAATTATTTATTTCTGGCTAACGGACGGTGGAATGTAAAAAACCTTAAAGATTGTATTCGTGTTTCTCATCATAACAGAAAGCACTTGTATGTCGCGGGTGCCGGATTTATGGATTGACTAAGTGTTTTCAGGAATGAAAATACACATAAGTATTTAAACAGCGGCCTGTTGTATTCCTTGTCGCCTTTTATTCACTACCGTGGAATGCTGGAGCAGGCAAAGAAACTGCCGTTATTTATGCAAATTGACGCCTTGTTGTGGCCGGTGAGATGGCATGAGCCTTTTGGGATTGCTGTCATAGAGGCCTTTAGCCAGGGGATTCCTGTTTTTGGCTCCGCTTACGGGAGTTTACCCGAGTTGATACCTGATTTTTGCGGCAGGGTCTGCAGCAATTATCGTGAATTTGAAGATGCCATAACCTCTGCTTTTATGGATTTTAATGCTGATGACATAAGAAATTATTGTGAAAAGAATTTTTCTTCTTCCGTTATGACCGAAAATTACTTAAAGTATTATGAAATGATACTCGCAGGCGATAAAATAAACCCTGTTTCACCATATTCGGATAACCCTGAAAATCTTTTGCTTCCTTTTTGAGCATGGCGCTATATATTTACTACCGTATATCCGATAAAGGAAACGTAAAGGAAAAACTTCCCGGCGTAGATAAATACTTCTGCCTTGCGAATGCTTTGACAGAATTCGGAAAAGAATATTTTTATATCATAGCGGATAATTGTTCGGGAGAAACCATTAATTATATCACATCATGCGGCGGCGGAGATTTGTTTCCTTTTGAAGAGACTTCTTTGGGGAATTCCGCTTCATTCCTGTATATGGTCAGAAAAATCATACAGAAACACGGACCGGATGATTATGTTTATTTACTGGAAGACGATTATATTCACCGTCCGGGCAGCAGGGGCGTCCTTTTTGAAGGGCTGGAAATCGGCGAATACGTAACGCTGTATGATCATCCGGATAAATATTTGTGTGAATCGGAACAGGGCAATCCTTTTAACGATAAAAAACTTCAGAAAACAAGAATTTATGTTACCCAAAATGCCCATTGGCGGGAGACAAATTCAACAACCATGACGCTGGCCTGCAAAGTCAAAACTTTACAGGAAGATCTTCCTGTATGGGAAAAATATTGCGGCGGCAAAACCCCTGATGATTTTCATGCTTTTATGGAGATTAGCCAAAATGGTTTGCGGGATACATTATCCTTTTTCCGTAGGAGGCGTAAAAAAGAGTTCCTTATTCTGGCCAAAAATATTCTTACGCATAAACGACCCAAAAAAATACTGTCCGTGCTGCCGTCTTTTGCGACACATATAGAGACTGAATGGTTAGCCCCGGTTGTAAAATGGGAAAATCTGGACTATGGGTATTGATGTATCTGTCATTATCGTCAATTACAATACTTCTTCTTTGCTAAAGAACTGTATCGCCTCCATTTATGAACAGACGAAACGCATATCTTTTAATATAATCGTGACAGATAATAATTCATCGGATGATTCTGTCTCCATGCTGCGAATCGAATACCCTGATGTTACGGTTATTCCCCTGGATGATAATATAGGCTTTGGGAAAGCAAATAATTTGGGCGCCTTGCAGGCTGTGGGGAAGTATCTTTTTTTTCTTAATAGCGATACTTATCTGTGTAATGACGCGATTTCAATACTCTTTGATTTTATGGAGTTAAATTCAGAATGCGGGATATGCGGCGGCAACCTGATTGATTTTTCCGGCCATCCGATACATAGTTTTGACCGGCGCTTTCCCGGCGCTTTTTCTGACATATTCTTGCTCCTGAAAAAACTTCCGCGGCTGTTATACGGGAGAAGCTGGTGCTATAATTATACCGGACTGCCAATGGAAGTTGCCTACATTACCGGCGCGGATTTAATGATAAGGAATGAGTTGTTTGCTGCCGTGAAAGGCTTTGATCCGTTTTTCTTTATGTATTATGAAGAAACGGAATTAACCGTGCGTATAAAGAAAAGGGGTTATAGGGTCTATAGTGTGCCAACTGCAAAAATTGCACATAAAAAAGGCGCATCGCTGCAATATAACGCAGGGATAGACCGGGCTTTTTACCTGAGCAAATACCATTATATGACCAAGGTCTATGGAACAAATAATTCATATATGGCGCATTTTATTTTTGTTATTGTTGTTATGATAAAAATAGCCGGTTTTGCCGTCAGGAATAAATATGAACAGAAAAAAAGGTACCGTGATGTTCTTGCCTTTGAACGCAGCGCATTTAATGATTTAATTGGCAGTACCCATGAAAAAACTCATTCATCGCATTTTTTTTAATTTTGATGACACAGTAGACCCTTTTCTCCCCTATCTGGATACCTGGAGGCGGGAGCTTCCCGATTTTGAGATAAAATTGTGGGATAAAAGCAATCTGCCCCTGGACCTTAACGCATATACAAAATATATGACGGCAACAAAAAATCATGCCTTTTTGAGCGACTATTTCCGCTGTTGGCTTTTGGTTAATGAAGGAGGGGCCTATTTGGACGCGGATATAGAGGTGCTTGATGGGGGCATATTCAGAAAAATATATGAAGAGACACAATTGGCGCAGGATTTTACGTTATTTATCGGGATTGAGAGCGCCCGAAACGGAGAGCTGACTCCGCACTCCATGGGTGTAAAGTGCGGTGAAACCCATGATATGCTGCATTATTTAATGAATCTGTATGAAACAGTATTTACCACATCCATGCGTTATGTTATACAGCATTTTACAATGCCCGACCTTATCGTGCTTTATTTTATGGAACATGAAGAGAATAAACAATATTCGCTGAGCCGGAAAGGCCACTTTTACGGATATAGCGCCCCGCTGGTAACAAAAAACATGAAAATATACCCCCAGGATTATTTTTCACCGGTAACGACCTATAACAACGAAATGATGATTTCCGCCTTTAGCAATAATACCTGTCTTTGCCATCACTTTGCCGCTACATGGAAAAAAGAGAAAAAAATGCCAGGGGCATTATTTGCAACACTGCTTAAAGAGAATGGATATGTCATAGCCCCGGAACTTGTTTCCGCGGTAAAGGACAGGTATGAACTGCCGGTTGTTCCCCGGAAACCGGCCTGGGCGCTTAACTCAAGTGAGATTGCCGCATTGGAGCGTGTATTAAACCGCTGCATTCCCTATGGCGGCAAATTGTATTCCATGCTGAGAAAACTACGCAAAGGGTAAGAAAACGCATCGCGCCATAACTCCGCTCCGTATAAAGCGTAAGCTTATCAGGACTTTTTTTCGGGAACAATGGTCTCTTCTGGTATGCGACACCGAAGGCAGCGTCCTCAGGGCCATTGTGCCGCCCCGGGATCGCCAATGGGCGGATCCTTTCCCGGTGGAACACGAAGGCCGAACCCATATCTTTCTGGAGCAGCAAATAGGACACGGGAACGGGACTCTCGGCGTCATTGAACTGTACCCCGACTTGTCCTGCTCCGGTTTTACCCCTATCATGGAAAAGGAATATCATCTTTCTTTCCCCAATATTTTTCGAGGAGGAAAGAGTGCGGCTTCGTGGTACATGGTACCGGAAAGTCATGAAAATAGTACCATAGACCTCTATCATTCCGTTGAGTTTCCTTACACCTGGGAACATGAAGCAACGCTGATAGGCGGGGTAAGGGCTGTGGATACTGTGGTTTTTTATCATAATTCAAAATGGTGGCTTTTTACCAGTCTCGACACGGAAACTACGCCGCTAAATGCAAACCTGTCGGTGTTTTATTCTGATGTTTTTCCTTCAACCGATTGGAAGGCGCATCCGCAGAACCCGGTGGTTTCCGGCTTGTCAAACAGCCGCATGGCAGGGGCAATCTTTCGGGACCGAGGGAGCGGCGCTCTCATACGGCCCGCGCAAAATTGCCTTAAAGATTATGGTAAGGAAACAAACCTGAATGAAATAGTTGAACTGTCCCCTTCAGGTTACCGGGAGCGTATCATTAAAACAATAAGTCCCGAAAAAAGCCTGCACGCCGTATGTACCCATACCATAAATATTTCTGAACACTTCATGCTGCGTGATATAAAAACAAGAAGGTCCCGGTTTATTCGAGGGGAAGCCCATACCCCCCCCCCCCCCCGTCCGCTTGCCCTGCCGGTAATGGAGGAGAGGCAGTAAACCCTTAGTATAATGAACCGCCCTGCTTCTGAAACAGCCCCCTTTCTATGATCATACTCGGTATTTTTCTCCTAAACCAAATCAGAACCGGCGGAGACAGACGCTGCCTTGAGCTGCTGGAGCTTTTGGCGGAGCGGGGAAACCGGGTTATTGTCCTGACAAACTGCTTCCTTGATTACAGGAACAAACATTTCATTAAAATTGATCTGCCCATAAAATATGTGCTTCACCGTTTTCCTCCCGCTTCCTGGCTTTTCAGAAAACATATCAAAAAAAATATAACGGCAATACGCGCCGAGCTTGTGCGCCTGGACGCCCCGGAGCTTGACTTCATCCATATTCATGGAGACACGCACCTGAAAGCGGCTCTATGGCTGCAAAGATGTTTGAAAACCCCGTTATTCTACGCCTTTCGTAGTAACGACATTGACCGCGCCCATATACTGCGGACCCGGGGCAGGCTTGGTTTCAGGGCATACTTCTTTTCACTTCTCAATGAACCGATAAACCGGTTTCGGGAAAAACAGGCCGCCCGCTTTGCGGAGCTTCTGACATTCCAGAATGTTCCCGACAGGGATCGTTTTCTCAGGCGGACCGGATGTCCTGAGGAGAAAACCGTCATTATTCCCGGAAACATTGGCCCGCCCCGATGCGCCCCTGAGTGGCAGCAAAAAAATGCCTCCCAGGGGGTTGAGAAAATCGTTTATGTCGGCTCCCTTTCGGCGGATAAAGGACTTTGGGGTTTACTCAAGGCCCTTGCCCTGCTTAAAAAAAGAGGGTTTAGTAACCTGAAGTGCTCTCTCCTGGGGCGGGCCGAAACTATCGATAAAACGGTCCGACTCGTGAAAAACCTTGGTATAGCGGAAATGGTGTCTTTTGAAGGTTATCAAGACCCCTTCCCCTATTTGGTTTCAGGGGATCTGATGGTGTATCCTACCCTCTACGATGCCTACCCCGATACGGTGCTCGAATCCCTCCATGCGGGGTGTCCTGTCATCGCCTCGTCCGTGGGGGGGCTGCCGGATCTTCTCCGGTATCCGGAACTTCTCTTTGAATCGGGCAATATCGAAGAAATGGCTTCCCGGATCGAGCGCTGTATCACGGACAGTGTTTTTTACCGGCGCCTAAGGGCGCTCTGTGCCGATAGGGCCCAGGCGCACCGCTTCGACTGGGCTGAACGTTTTGAAAAAGCAATGGCGGAGTTTTTGGAGCGGGAATCGCAGGTATCCCCTCAAAAATGAAGATAGCCCTTGTTCAGTTTTATTCCTACCATGAAGAGATATTGGCTCCGCAAATTGATTTTTTACTGCCCGACAACGAATTGTTTGTTGCGGCTCCTTCCGGTGTTTTT